>JANNPR010000577.1:0-5351 GCA_031400345.1 Planctomycetota bacterium
TCATTAAACGAATCATCCGGGCCCGTTCCATTACGGGACGCGATAAAGGTTCCTCGGTATCCAAAATCAGCTCGGAAATAGGCACGTCCAATGTAAGTTGCCATTTGTGCAGGTCGCTGATCCGCAAATCAGTCGACTCCTGTTCCTGCAGCCGCACGTGCCGTATGTCCGTACCCATCTGTCGAGCGGCACTGCGTAAAGAGACTCCCTGTTGCAGTCGCACAGAACGGATACGGTGAAGTTGACGGGGTAAATTAGCAGCTTTGGGTTCGGCTGGCGGCGTGATACGAAATCGATTGGCGGCGACTTGCGGCATGGCCATGTTCCTTGGTCCTCTATTCCGATGTTCCGTACGCGACGCGTGAGATGTGTCACGTTCTGCGGATTTGACGTGAGGCCGCTGAGTTTTGTTCCGCTATTTGCTGGAAAAATCCTCAGCCGACGCTAAAACAGAATCGCCGAATTTAGTCCGAAATCGCAAGTGGCTTCATAACAATGCTTTGCGACATTGCTCGTTTAACCCTGAGCCGCAGGCGACGGCTATGTCGACGTATGAACTACAGCGTTGGACGAAGCTACCAGCCCCGGCTCAAACCGTCCTCTGCGGCTCGGGTTAAGCCCACCGAGGCCACGGCTTAATCGACCGGTGGCTCGGTCCGATCGTGTTCGTGAATCGGCGAAGCCGTCATCTGCGGCTAGGGGTTAAACGAGGCAGTGACAAGCCGCCACTCAGCACGAGATTTCACGAATAAAGCAGGAAATCGCTTACCGCGTAAAAGTTCCGGAGCCAGTCGTTTTCCGCGATGTCTCCGTAGGTCGCACGCCACGAATTCTACCATGTGGGGCCAAACCTTCGATGCTTACAGCTTTCTCAACTTGGTAGGAACCCACATTCCCAGCTTCGTCTCGAACCTCGATTTTTAAGAAGATTTCCTGAGTCGTATTGGGTGGAACGGTCCAGTAATACTGGCCGTTGTTCGCCAAACCAGCGGCGATGGTTTGCCAAGGACCGTCCGGTTTTTCCGCTTGAAACAAGGCGACCGGGCGCGTCGATAATCGTTCGTCAGATGCTTCCCAGCGGATATCAAGCTGCCCAGCTTGCTCGCCGGATCCGTAAATGGCAGCGGTTATTCGCGCGGTCGGTTTAGTGAAGTCAATGCCAACCCAAATGTCGGCCATATCACCGGGCCGAGGCCGCGTGCTTGCCAGTCCGGTGCCGCCCACGACTACCATTCGAAAGCCGTACAGCCCTTCATCTTGCGATTCAATCGTAAATGGAGACTTGTTGTCTTCGTCGGTCCCCCATTTGGTCCAGTTCTGCCCACCATCCCGCGTGGCCCAAAGTTCGACTTCTTTCACGCCCGAGGGCCCAACGGATTCCAAGTCGTAGTCCAGATTAAATCGTTTTGCATTGGTCATGTGGCGAGCCTCACCGGCAGGTGGGCCCTGGCTCTCGGTCATGCGAGCTTGCTGAGCCACGGGCGGTCGCACGGGACCTGGAACGGCCTTATATCGACCCTCGCCAGCGAGTGGATCTCTGGGTTCCGAAACTCGATCCTTCGCGGAACTGTTTGAACTGTCGGCAGCCAAAGGTCTTTCGGACGCCGGCGAATTCTGTGATTGGAATGGTGGTGGCACTGATCGATCCGGCGTGGAGCTCCCGGGAAGCCGATTATCGTTTGGCCAGACGACTCCCGACGACGTTTTAGGTTTCTGAGATACGTACGGGTCGGGGGGCGGCTGGTTCGTGTTTGCTATCGATGGGCTTGTTTCGCTTCCGGCGCGTTTTACGACGAGTGGCAGAAATACTCGTTTCATCACGGTTTCGCGATTACCCGCCAAATCACGGACCTCTAATCGAATATCGATAGCGCGCGCTTCCGTATTGGGTCGCCAGGTGGCCTTACCCATTAAAACTCCCGGACTGGTCGCGATCGCCGGTGAATCCAATTTCACGGTTTGGAAAGGCTGTCCAATGCCGGTCTGGTACTCGATTTTCAGAGTCTCTGGTGCAATATTTTCGTCCGCGACCTTCCAATCGACGATTACTTGGCCATCCGCAGCCGCATTCGAAACGAGGTTCACCTTGGGTTCCACAGTGTCAATCCGGACGCTTAGTTCAGGCTTAAGCTGGCCCGTCGGTTGCTGCCGATCCTTAATGGCAACGGTTCGGGAAGTAAACCAGTACTCGCCATCGCGCTTGGCACTAAACCGGAATTGCTTTTCGTTGGGTCGGCTAGTGGCGTACCACTGCCAATGGGCGCCTTTGTCAGCAGAGACGAATAACTGCACTTCGGTGGGCACCGTACTAGTGGAATCCACAGTGAATGGAATTAGGAAAGTCGTCTGACGTGAATGCACGGCATGGCTGTTACTCGGCGCGCCGGATTTTTGCGTGTCCTGCGCAGTGGGAGGCCGTATCGCGTCTTTCGCGGAGTCGGACGTCTGGCCGTGGAGCGTGCTCGCAATAAGCCCAATCAGGCTTAGCAATAGCAGCTCGAGAAATGTAGCAATTCTCATAACCAGCCATCCGACCTAGCGTGCATCAATTCACTCAGTCCGGCAGTTCGCACAGAGCCGGATCGGCACGCTTATCGACAAAATGTTAGGAGAATCTTAAGCCGATCTAACTAGGCACCGTATTTCGCCAATCGCCCGGCATTTGCCAGAGCTAGCGTCATCAAGTGTTTGGCCTCGAAGTGTCCCAGACCACCGCGAATACAAGTGCCTTCGTGGAATCGGGACAATCCGTCCGGTCGACAGCAGTCGGAGACAAGCAACGTAGGGACCGGATGCCAACTGTGACTTTTCAAATAGCTGGGAGTGCTGTGGTCGCCCGTTACGATTAGCACAGTTGGATTCAATGAGGTGATGCGAGGCATGATCGCGTCAACCTCTTCGATACGTTTGACTTTTTCGGCAAAGTTACCGTCTTCGCCGGTACTATCGGTGTATTTGAAATGGATAAAGAAGAAATCGAAGTCGCGCCAGGACTGCGACAACATCTCCATTTGCTCGGTCAGCGTCTGAGGTTTTCCTAGTACTTTCATCCCCACGAGTCGCGCTAGCCCCTTGTACATCGGATAAACCGCGATGGCAGCTGCTCTCAGACCGTACACTTCGGAGTAGGAAGGCAAATCCGGTTTTTTGGCGAACCCGCGCATGGTGTGATAGTTCGCTTTGGGATGACCGGCCAAAATCGGTTTCGCCTGTGCTAAAAACTGTTTGGCGACTTCCGCGGTTCTCTGGCTGTTCGGATCATCTCCCAGCGGCTGCAAGGGTGGCACTCCTGTTTTTTGCGGATCCGTGTCGCGCACATTTCCGCCCAGACCTTTGCCGCGAAACACAACCACAAAACGGTGTTCTTTTACAGGTTCCACGAAAACTTGGACGTCTGAGATCTTTATTTGTCGCAACCGGATGGCAAGCGGCGCGCTTTCTTCTGTGGAGATGCGTCCGGCTCGTCGGTCCGTGATGTGTCCTTGGCCATCGACGGTGCAGAAATTACAGCGAACAGCAACATCGTCAGGTTGCAATTCGAAGCCTATTCCGGTCGCCTCTAATGCGCCGCGTCCAATTAGATATTTGAGAGGGTCGTATCCAAACAGGGCCAAATGTCCTGGGCCGCTTCCCGGACTAATACCGGGTAATACTGGGATGCTTGCACCCTGAATGCCCCTGGCAGCCAACGCATTCAAATGCGGCGTGTGGGCAGACTCCAGCTCCGTTTTTCCCTCAGGCTGCATCGGCAGGCCACCCAACCCGTCAGCTACGAACATAACGATTTTTGAGTCGTTGGAAAGTTGCAATTCGCGAGTCAGAGCGTGAATGTCCATACGGATTCTTGCTTGAGAGTTCTCTGTTGCATTTTTTCCTGAAGTTTTCGCAATTTTAGCGAGTTGGGTAGCGCTTGCAATCGGCGTTAGCGCCCTGGAGTTGCCCGTATTTGCCTTTCATTCCGCCGCCGTTGAGTTTACAAATCTGGATGTTCGGTTGAGCAACTCCAGCCAGAAGAAGTCCACATGTCTCGGATGCGTAATATCTTCTTGATCGCAATGCTTGGGATTTCCTCTAGTTCAACGGCCGTCGCGGATGGAGTGAAGCTGCCCATCCGTATGACCGTAAACACGGGAGAGCGCGATCGGGTCGATGCCTTGGTGTCGCTTTCGATCCCCATCGACGAGACTGACAGGGCGTCGTTGCGGTTGGTAGAGATTACGGCGGAAAAGGAAGTCCCCGTACCTATGCAAATCGATCGCCAGGACGCTCGAATATGGTGGGTTGCTACTGGCTGCGTGCCAGACCACAGGGAGAGAACTTACCGACTCGAGCAAGGGAAGCCGCCCCAAACGACCGGGATCACTATCGTTGATTCCGATCGAACCGTGGATGCGCTCAGCGACGCGAAACCGCTGATGCGATACAACAAGGCCCACGTCGCGGCACCCTCAGGGGCGAATGTTCTGTACGGCCGTAGTGCTCATATGCATCCCGTTTGGACTCCTGAAGGCGCGGTCGTGACGGATGAATTCCCTCCCGATCATATGCACCAGAGCGGAATCTTCTTGGCTCACACCAAGACAGAATTTGAGGGTCGCGAAGTTGACTTTTGGAATTTGGCAGGGGGCAAGGGCCGAGTACGTTGCAAAGCCCTCATGGGTAAGGCGAGCGGTCCGGTGTTCGGTCAGATTGTGGCCCAACACGAACACGTCGACCTGCATATTCCTGACGGCAAAGTCGCCGCGTTAGAGACCTGGGATGTCCGGGTTTGGAACGTGGGTTTAAACTCCGGCTACTGGCTGCTCGACATCACTTCGAGCGTCCGTTGTGCGACCGACGCTCCGCTGCTCTTGCCGGAATACCACTATGGCGGAATGGCTATTCGAGCTGCTCGGCCATGGACGCCTAAGGCGGTCCGTTTTTTGACGTCGGAAGGGCAAGATCGAATCGCCGGCAACCACTCGCGACTTCGATGGTGCGACATCAGCGGCTCCATCGACTCGCAACTCGTGGGTGTGGCCATGATGACACACCCTGCCAACTTCCGTTTCCCGGAGCCGTTACGAATTCATCCGACCATGCCGTACATGGTCTACGCGCCGGCGTTTCTCGGGGACTGGGATATCCAATCCGGGACGCACCATATTTCGCGTTATCGCTTTGTGGTTCACGATGGCGAACTGACTGGCGACCAACTTGCACGTCTGTGGAAAGACTTTGCCGAACCACTTGTGGCTGTAAGGGAGTAGTCAGGCCCTGGGTCGCGCAGTTTGGTTATGTCAATAGAAATTGCATTTATCCTATTTTTGTTCCTCGACAGAATTGCGACAGCGTTGTGCTTGTAAGCGGGA
>JANNPR010000592.1:0-5895 GCA_031400345.1 Planctomycetota bacterium
CAGGTGGTCCACCTGGTGGTAGTGGTTTCCCCGGTGGTGGTGGTGGTAATGGCGGGTTAAGCCAATCGACCGGTGAATTAGGCGATAAATTGATCGAAGGACTCCGCAGCCGCGTGGAAAGCGAGTCGTTTGGTACAGTACTCAAAGATGCGCTGTCGTCAGGTAGCCCTGGAGTCAGTGGTGGCGAGGCGGATGGTGCGAACCCCGCAGGTTTCTCGGCGCCAGGTGGCGCCCCCGGCTTTTCAGGGCCAGGCGGATTGTCTGGCGCACCGGGTGGTTTTGCTGGACCGCCTGGCGGTTTCTCGGCGCCGGGCGGAGCTCCGGGAGGACCTCCGGGAGGCTTTGGCTTTTCCGGACAAGGCGGTCAGAATGCCGGTGGTGGATCATCGCTGGCGCCTGGAATTACCATGCTGGGCCAAGGCACTGAAAAAGAACTACTCGAAAAAGCTCGCCGCGAAGGGGTCGATGCCCTGGCTTTGTTTGAAGTAAACGCACAAAAAAATCCCAAAGTCGGTACGGTCAACGAGACAAAAATCGCCATCATCGACGTAGTTACCGGAAAGGATTTGCATACCTCCAAGGGTATGAACAACGTTCAGGTTCAAAAGGCGAGAGCACAAAATAAAGACGATGGAATCGAGACAGTCATGAAGGCGTTATTTACTAACATCGACAAAAATTTCGCCCTGGTGGAACTGCCGCCAGCCCTCAATTCGGAACGGGCAGTCGCACGCGTTTCCTCACTGGCGGCGAAAAAGCACGACAACCCGTTGCCTGTTTTAGCTGAAATGAAGCTCTATCATGTTCTGAGCCTCATCAAGGACGAAGATCTAATTCACGGTTACGACGGACTGGTTGGTGGCAGTCTAGGAGTTAAATTGGCTGCCGGTTCCGATGAGGAACGCAAGCAAGTCATCGAAAAATGGCTGCCCAAATAAAGCAGCGATCGCGGTAGTCCATGAACAGCCGTTGAATCCAGTGGCGGAAGATTCACAGCCTGTGAGCGATACGTCCGTGGATGTAGGCGTCCCGGTCGATCTGTGTGACCGCGCATTCCGTTAGCCGCAGCGCTTCGGAGATTCCGGCCACTCCTCGACCGGCAACTGGGCTCGCTGCACCTTCCCCTCCCAAGACGATCGGCGCCACAAACGTATGAATCTCGTCAACAAGACCGGCATCGAAGAGTGCGCCTAGGACGTGACTTCCACCCTCAACCACTACGTTGCTCATTCTCCGACGGCCCAGTTCGTTGAATAGGCTTACAAGCTGTTCAGGATGTGAGGCACCCGAGGAAAGCCAGGAATCGCACCCCGCAGCTCGTAAGCGATCGATTTGCTGGCGAGGCGCGTTGTGCGCCGCGACGACTAGCACCGGTGCCAGGCTAGCTGTCCGCGCCAGCCGGCTGGTGGTCGGTAGGTCAGCCCGGGATGCTAAGACGATGCGAGTTGCTACTCGAGGACCCGGTGGCCTGGCGGTCAACAAGGGATCATCGCTCTCGACTGTCCCTCGGCCAACGACAATGGCATCTACACGCCCGCGTATCTCATGCACAATCTGTCGTGATAAGTCAGATGAAATCCAACAGCTGTCGCCTTGATTGGTTGCCAACTTACCGTCTAACGACATTGCCCATTTGGCAATGACCCAGGGTCGGTTAGAGCGGATCAACTTTAGATACGGAGCGTTAAGCTCTTGAGCCTCCCGTTCTAAAAGTCCCACCACCGTTTCCACGCCGGCCTGTTGAAGTTGGTTGAGCCCTTGGCCGGCAACTTGCGGGAAAGGGTCGAGGTGTGCCATCACGACCCTCCGAACCCCTGCCGATAGGATTGCATTGGTACACGGCGGCGTCTTGCCGAAATGCCCACAGGGCTCGAGGGTGACGTACAAAGTCGCATCTTTTGCTCGTCCTGAAGCCGCACGGATTGCTTCAACCTCCGCATGTGACCCTCCGAACCGCTGGTGCCACCCCTCACCAACAATTTCACCCTGGCTGACCACGACGCAGCCCACCATGGGGTTGGGCTCCACGTAACCTTGGCCACGTTTGGCCAAGTCTAAAGCGCGTCGCATGAAGAGGATTGCAGAATCCTGTTCCGTCATAAATCGCGACTAGTCCATTCCCGGCACCCATAACTTGGATTTTTGCCCACCCGTTCCGGTTCCGGCGGGTGTGCCCGGCGACTGGTCCGGCGTCCAGAGCTGACTTGGTGCTGTTGGAGACGGCGGAGCTCCTGGCGGTGGGGCAGCTCCCGGTTGGGTCTGATTGTTTATCAGGCCGTAGCGTTTTAGTACCTGATAAAGAATTTGCATCACGTCCTTTTCGTTGCGATGTTTCGTCGTCAATGTCGAAATAATTGACTGCGCTTTCTCGATTTCCATGCGCTGTAGTCTTAGGGACAACTCGTTCACCAGCCAAGGACCTGGTGATTGGCGATTCGATATCGCCTCTTTCTGCGCTTCCTGCGCGTGCTCTATCGCAGCCGTCGCGTCCGGCGCACTTTCCATCAGACGAGTTAGCAACTCTAGTTTCTTAACTGGACGCTTGGTCTGTGAAAGGTCTCGCTGCAATAACTCTGCGGCAGCTTCATAGATGGTCTTGTCTAGTGCAAACAAATTGGATAGGTCGAGAACCTCAATTACGGAATCTGTGGGAAGAATCGACAGTTCAATGCGAGGAATCCGTACCAACGGTCTCGTGAATAGCTGGCCCTGATCAAAGGCAAGTTTCCGCATCTCCGGAACAGCCAGTTTCCGCCGAAGTTCGTTAACATCAAACTTCCATCTTGTTTGCCAGACCATGACTTCCAGATTCAAGAGAATGGCTTTAAGACGCTGACGATAATCCGAATTTCCAGCCACTTGCAGCGGTGTCTTGCCGTTCAAGTCGTTATGGGGTAAGGCTGCCCAACGATCTCGCAGAACTCGAATACGATTCTCTCGTGTCACTTCCAAGAGTTGATCGACCGTTACATCGGGCAGAAAAAACTGCGCGTTCAATAGGTATTCGAACTCGGGCGCGCTTGCCAGAACTTCGGCAGAGTTGACATCGAAAGTGCCTAGCGAGTCGCCTGCAATTTCGGACAACGAGTTGAGGTTTGAGAGTAATTCTGGGGTCCGACTCGTGATGAACTCCAACCGAGCGTTTTGGTCGGTTTCACGGCCAAAGATGGAGAGGACTCCATTCGCGATCGGGGTAGTGTCAATGGAGACGGGTACATTCGCCGCCGGGCGAGGTTTCGATAGCAGGACAAACACCATTTTGGGAGGCGGCTGACCCTCTTCAACCATCTCCTCGGGATCTGACGTTCCGCGGGCTATGCGAGGGTTTGACAAGCACCGTTCCATGAGCCGATCGATGTCGTTGATCGGAATGGTAAGCTTAATATCGTCGATTTCGTTCGCCCCATCGTTCTCTGAAAAGAGCAGCGCAACTGCCTCTGCCTCCACCGCCTCTTCTTCTGGAATACCAGGGCACGATGCATACCGTAGCCAGGCTTGAGCGGCCGCTTCCTCATCAAATAGCCAACCGCGCAGACGAGCAATGCTGCGGTACACCACCGGACGTTCAGCATCCGTCAGCTTCTTGACAATGCTCTCCAACTGATCGGCAGAACGACGCCAACTTCCTTTAATGGCCTCTTTGAAGGCTGCGGAAATCGCCGCGTAATTGGGGGAGTTGGCAGCCGGCAATGTGAAATCAAAAGGATAGCGGAACAACAAAGACGTATTCAGTTGGCGCTCGATCGCACGAAACTTTTCCACGATTTCTGGGTCGAAACCGCTGACGACCATTCGCCACGTCACCAACGCCCGCGCCGTCAGTACCTGCCCATGCGAAAACAAAGTAGAAATCAGCGCAGAAAATAAATTACTCCCAACCGCTGGAAGGCTTTCCCCCTGAGTGTTTGCAACACCGTCTTGGAACGCATCAAATGCCTGCTCCAAACTATCTTGAGCGAGGGCCAACAAGCCCTTATGAAAGAGCACGATCGGATTCGCGGGCATGACATCAATCAGAGGTTTGACTGCTTCACCAGCACGTTCGATGTCTCCCATTCCCAAATGAATATCCGCCTTGAGAAGCTGAAGCGCGGCGCGGGGTCCTTTGGTGGACGTGAGGCGTACGATTTGATCCAGCGCAGCCACGTGCTGATTGGCCTGTAGCGTACGAATGAGCTTGTCGAGCTCCGGCAATAGATCACTGCAGCAACAAAACTTGATTTTTTTGCCACTTCCGCATGGACAGGGCTGGTAAACGTCCAAATCCATCGCATGTACCTTTCAAATATCAGGGCAACGAGGCCCGAAGTCCTGCTGTCCCAGGCATCACGAGTTTGCGAAATTCGGGCTCTGCCGATATTCGCAGCATCCTATCAGAGTGAGAACCACGGCGTCACTTGGAACTCGATCACTTGCTCCCGGGTCTGTTATGGGCGGCTCCGGCCAAATGATCCCACTCTTATACTCGTCGACAAAGGCATAGCCGAGGGCGCCCGCGGTTGTGCCGATGAGGATGATAAGCATCAGACCGAAAACCGAAGCTGGTTTTGAGACCAGGTGATGCATTTGAAGATCTCCAAAAATCGTGTTATTTGGTGGATCAAAGCTGAACCGACAAGACGTGTGGCGCGAGTTTACTGGCTGGTTCGCACGACTTCTACCGGTCTAAACGGTATTGTCTGGGCTTTTTCCTGTGGTTCTTCTTTCATCCGCATCGTAAATGTTTGACATGATTAGTCGCCCAGTTACAATCGAAAACTGAATCATTCCTATACTTCCTATTTACCGCAAGTTACCTTTCTTTGAAGGGCAACTCGGTCGGCGGTGTCTGAAGTATGGAGGCCGTCGAAGTGCCCATGCGTTACTTCCGGCAGATCAAGCTAAGTGGACTGGTTCAGAAAGTCCATGTACCTACTGCGCAAAAAGGTGGAAACATTTCCTGACGGAAATTAGACTGACAAATCACATCTGCTTTGAGACACTCTTCGACAATATCACACTTGAGGGTATTCCTCGTGAAATCGCATAATTTCAATCGGTTCGGACCTAAACGGAAAATAGTGCCGCGCAAAGGTTTTTTGGAACGGTTAGAGGGCCGGGCATTGATGGCTGGCCTGAGCGACGACTTTGTTGTGAACCAAGCGACAATGGGTATGGCAGAGGGAGAAATTGGTGGGGTAGACGACAAGCCTCACCAATTCGACGCCAGTCCGGCATTCAAGTATTTGCCAACTCATTACGTTGCGACTGGCAAGAACGGCGATCTCATGGGGCGACCTGCATCGGGTACACCCCTCCAAATCGCGCTGGCATTTCTTTCCGAAAATGCCTCCCAATTTGGTCTCAAAGCAAGTGATTTCACTCATGCGATTGTGAAAGATCAGTATCCCACGCCGGATCTTGGAACAACGCACATTTTCTTGAAGCAGACATTCAACGGACTTGAGATTGCCAATGCAGACTTGAGCATTCACGTGGCGCGAGACGGGCGGATCGTGAATGTGTCGAGCACATTTGTTCCCAACTTGAATCATCCCCCGCAGAATCAAACCCCGGTTCCAGGCATCTCTGCATCTGCGGCATTGAGCAAATTTGCTGAAGCAATTGGAGGCACCAACCAGGTTGGGCCAACGACAACCTCACCATCCAGCGGACCTTCGCAGAATACAGTTATCTCAAACAGTGTCGTTGCAGCTGGCAATGTTAACGCCAATTTGCAATACGTAGCCACTTCCACAGGGGTGCAATTGGCATGGCGACTCAACTATCTTACGGCTGCGAAAGACCATTGGTTTGACGTCAGCGTGTCTGCCAGCAATGGCGCCTTATTGTATTACGCCGACTATGTCGATCACGCTACCTACAATGTATTTCCGCTTCCTGTATCAAGTCCTG
>JANNPR010000593.1:0-5248 GCA_031400345.1 Planctomycetota bacterium
GAATTGCCCACGATAGACAAGCTTTCGCTGGCCATCGAAGACATAAAAATCCGGGGTACAAGCAGCTCGGTAGGCCGTTGCAACTTTTTGGTCTTCATCGAACAAATAGGGAAAGGTATAGCCGCGATCCTCAGCTTCCGCGACCATTTGTTCGGGCGAATCTTGGGGATGCTTAGTGGTATCGTTCGAGTTGATCGCAAAGATAGCGACCCCCTTTTGTTGATAATCGAGACCGAATTTGGCCAGCTCTGGGGCAATGTGCTTCACGAACGGACAGTGATTGCACATGAAGATGACGACGGTTGCCGGAGACGGCGGAGTCGACGAAAGCTCAACCGTTCGACCGTCAATGTTGATCAGAGAAAAATCCGGAGCCTTATTTCCTAACGGGAGCATTGTACTGGCAGTTTTGACCATGTGAGTTCCCTTTATTCCATCGACGATTCACGCGCGTCCTAGGCTGCGAGTTTACTGCTCGTGAACCGCGCAGTCCAGTCACTCGCCGACCAAAGAGATTGTGATACTTGGAATGGGGTAGGTAGCACAAATAAAACGGCACTGTCGGCTTCATCCGACAGTGCCGTATACGTTTCAAAAAGTAAATCGCCTAGAACCGAAATACTACTTGGAATTGGTGTTCGCGGCAGGAGCTTTAGCAGCACCCGCGGTTGTCGGACGACTTCCGACATTGGGGCGTGCCTGCACGATAATCGTATTCTCAGCGCCACTTTGGGATTGACCAGAGTTGCCGAATACGGCAACCCAAACATCTCCGGATACACCAAAGCCAACCTCGTCGTGTCCGCTTAGAATATTAGCCCGGTGTCCTCCCGAGTTCATCCAAGTATTCATGGCAATATTTGGGTCGGAACCGCTCCACGCGAGATTTTCGGCCCACGAGGTGTACTGATATCCCTCTGCCGCCATGCGGTCGGCGGGCGATCGGCCGTCTGCGTAGTGTCCAAAACTACGAGTGCGATTCACAATACCGGCGAATCGATCCGCCGCCTGAACCAATCTCCCATTCAGCCGAAATGGCCTCAGGTTGTACCGAGCACGCGAGCTGTTATGCAGTTGCAGCATACGCCGAAACTGTCTTCCCTTGGGATGGTCCGTGAGAATCTGCTCTTCAGCCGTGAGTACTTTTTGCTTAGCTGGTTCGACTTGCACCGGACGCGGTTGTTTCTCGTCCTGAGTCTGCTCTTCCTTGGTTGGTTGCTCCTTCGGTGGTTCGTCTTGACTCGACCCGTCCACGGTTATATTGTCTTGCGTTTTCTGCTCCTCAGCTCCCTGTTGCTCTCCTACTGGCTTCGGTTCTTTATCGTTCGCTCGTATTGAAACCGGCTGAACAAGTGAGCTCAACATCAACAGTCCGGCAAACGACACGCGTCCAAGCATAGCCTTCAACTGCATCGAATCTTCCTCCATAGGTGGCCATCCAAACGGACTCTTTATGACCGAATGGAAGCGTCAACTTTTGCTTCCGTCACTGCAAAGAGTCCTCGTCGCAGTTTGCGACGGGCAGATGGTATGTGGCCCACTAGAGCGTGACGAGTAGGCCAATCGAGATTTGTGCATATGTCGTCAAGGGAAAAACGAGCAGATTGCTCGACAAATAGGGGCGGACGGCTCAACAGATTGAATTAAGCCGTTAAACTTGCTTCTCTTAGCAAACGCCCGAATTCAAGCGGGGCGGGAATTACGGGCAAAAAGCCCAAGAAAACGCAGAAAAATAAATTTTGCAAAGGCGCCGTTTCTTGGCCGATCTGCGACAAATTGGGGCCATTTCCGCATCGGAAACACTGTCAGCGGCCATCGAAATTCGTGCATTTACCCAGCCTGTAGCCTATGTTTTGAGACCACGTACGACGCCACGAAGGACTTGGATCGGTCACGCAACACCGCCGTTATGACGCCAAAATCGATAGCCTAGAGTTGGCCAATATGACCGAGGCTTTTTTCGGTATTCTGTTCGTACTACTCATCGCTACGGTTGTGGGTCATGGAATTTGGGTGGCGCTAGCCAGCCTTGGTCGAAAATTGTTCGGCGAACCAACACAGCCGACGTCTCGCCCAAATGCGGCTGACCCAGAAGTGGCAATTCGCCAAGTAAATCGCGCATTCTTAGATGGGAAGATTCCGCCGCCAATTCATCTGCTGGTGGTGCGACTCCTGCGGGGCGGCAAGGTCATGCCGCAAGAGTGGGTGTCTGCAGCAGAGACGCTGGCGGCAGTCTCCACGAAACGCCAAACTCCGATATCTGCGACGGTATTGGATGCCGGCTCGGCCGTTGAGAATAGAACTGCGATCAGTCAATCAAGTTTGTCGTCGATACCCGAGTCCGAGATCGTAGACGCCGTGGTGATATCCGAGCCCCCGGCAGCTGTTCCGCTGGCAACTCCACTTATCTCATCTCCATATATCGCATCTCTAGATATCGAATCACCGGAATTCTCGCCGAACGTGCAGCCTGCTGCCGCACGTGCCGTCGAGGTATCGCGTAAGCCCCACCCGCTAAACCGAGACGTTCTTCCAGCTGCTCCTCCGCAGCAACGAATGAAGCAGGTCCTACAAGCGTTCATGGAGGAGAAAAACATTCGCTGGGGCGAGATTATCAGCGGATTGTTGATCATCGTTTGTGCAGTTGGCTTGGTAGTCAGTCTTTGGTCGACATTGCGTGACGCGATTCCGTACATGCCGGCGCTGATTTTTATGGTCGGCACCGCAGCCTTTCACGCCGCAGGGATCTACACCTTGCGAAAATGGCAATTACGATCCGTCAGCCGTGCTGTGCTGGTGATCGCAACGTTGTTGATTCCGTTGAACTTCCTGGCAGCGGCCGCTCTTTCTGGGAGGGACAACGAACGAGTCGCGGTTACGGATCCGATATATCTACTCGCAATTGCCGTGGGGTTAATCGCTTATACCGCTATGGCGTATTTTTCCGGACGTGCGCTGGTGCCGGTGGGTTGGCCTCGATTGATCGTTGCGGTTATGGGCGCAAGTGTCGGACAACTGTTCATAAATCGGCTGGGACACTCGCACCAAAATATCTGGGAGTCATGTCTGTTAATTGCCCTTCCCGCATTGAGCGTGGCAGGAGCGCTTGCTTGGCAGGTCGCCAGTATCAAGCGCCGTCGTCTTTCACAGCGACTGGGCGTGGCGACGTTGATGATATTAGGCTTAGCGTTGTTTTCCTTTTCGGCGGCGGTGGCGCTGCTCATTCTCAAGACGCAAGCTCTGCGACTGACCCTATCACAACTCAGTCCATTGTTGAGTGTTATCTGTGGGGCAGTGCTAATAACGGGTCTAACGTTACGCCAAAGGTCGCCAGCCAAACTCTCGACGTTGAGAATGACGGGCGATGCAATTGCCATTTTGGGCAGCTTCTTATTGTTGCTTTCGGTTTATCTCGCCTGGCCACGTCCGGCGCTGTTAGTCGCTGTAGGGACCGTCAACGCTTTGCTCTTGGGGTGTATGGCCGTCACTAGCACTTTACCGATTCTCCTTGCGCCTGCTGTTTTCTGCGCAACGCTCGCCGCGTTAGTTGGAGCGAGATTGTACCGAGGTGACATTTCGCTCGTCGAGCCGCCAATTTCAGGACAATTGGTCCAGTCCATGCTGGATGGCGTCACGAGCGTGGAGCTCACGATCGCAGCATTGATCGCCTCCGTGGTTGCTGGTGGACTTGCCATGTTACGGCGAGCGGCAGACGTACACGTTCTGCTCGCAAGTGCCGCTGCTCTAGGGGCAGCGAGCATCCTCATAGCGACAAGAGTCGGTTTCTTTGATGGGACTGGCGCGAATTTGGCCGCTCCCGTGTTCCTGCTTTATGCAATTGCACTATTAGTTGCCGCCCTGATTGCTAAACAGCCCGTGGTCGGATGGATGGGTTCAGGATTGCTTCTGGCTGCGATGGTGCAAGCAATGATATTCAACACCGCCGTGAAGGATTGGATAGGTGGACGTGGATTTGAAATTCGTCGGCCGTTCTTATCGGCGCTGTTATTGCATGCGAACCTCACGATCATTTTGGCGGCCGCCGTGGGCAGAGCAGCGGCATGGAAACGAAGTGATTCCGCTGACCGAGCGACGTGGAAAGGGTTCGTCGATCCCTTGGGTCAGTCATCTTTCATAGCCAGCTTGATAGCCTTGCCATGGATCGTGTGGGTACGCGGGGAGGCTTTCGGTCTCCACGCAGGGTATGCGGCTTCAGCGGCGGCGGTTTGGCTTGCGGCCGCGCTGTTATTCGCCTCGGCAAAAGCAATTTTCGTTTTTGAAGTGATCGGTGCGCTATCTCTTAGTTTGGGAGCCACCAGTCTCTCGCAACGGCTGGGTTGGTGGCGCGGAAACTGGTTCGATTGGGATCACCTTTACACGCAGATGGCCTGTTTTGCCGCATGGTGCTTGGCTTGGACAACGCTACGGCAGTCAGTTGCCACGCGAAGTTTTTCGCGGAGGCTGTTTGACAGGCCATGGCCCTACGTCGACCAAACGATCATGGTTGTCGTGGTCGTGGGCCTGATGGCGGCCGCCAGCATTGCTTGCGTCGGCGGAATCTGTCACGAGTTAGGAGTGACCTTGGCAAATGTAGCGATCCCTACGGCCAACATTCCCTCGCACGCGTGGCTGGCACTATGGCTAGCATTAGCGGCGATCACGTTGTCTCTCTGGGAACGAGCTAACGAATGGCGATTCAGTGCGTTGATCGGTTTGGGCGCCGTAGTTCCGCTCTTCTGGTCGACGCAGTTCGATTCGGAACTCGCAGTCGCATCAAGTCTACGTTGGGGTTTGGCCGTCTACGGCCTACTTGTCGCGGTAGTTATATCCCTACGAGGGCGACTATTGCCCGCAACACAGTTATCCATCTGGCGAGGTGCGGATGAACTGAGCAGTGATAATGCGAGATCTCTACGACTTTTCGGTCTTCTGCTGACAGCGATCCCTGTCATTGCCATCACAACTTGGACTGCCATCCTTGTATCGGACGGTCATGCTCCGGCAGGTCCAGCTGCCAGTTCGTGGTTTGCACGAATTGGTGCGGGAGCATCGTTTGCAATCCCGCTGGGATTGATTGCCGCGACGTGCGTTTTGTACGCCGTTCGCGAGCGGCAAGCTTGGTACATGTTAACCGGGTCGGCAGTCTTTCAGTATTTTGTGACGTTAGCGTACTTGCTCCCGATTTTAATCGCTGGCAAACGAGTTGATGGCTCCCTGATGATTGCATGTTGGCAATGGAACGCAGCAG
>JANNPR010000604.1:0-2320 GCA_031400345.1 Planctomycetota bacterium
TCTCGATACTTAAAATCGCTAGCGATCAATTCGCACGACCAATCCTAGCGCACCATTGGATCCTGATTGGGCAAGGAACACTAATCTTCGCTGATCTTCCTAATGGAAATGCCGAAGAAAAGAGGCGATCGTTTTTCGTCCATTTTCCATCGACAAACATTTTGTTTTGAAAATCAAAATGATGAAGTATGTGGGACGTACATTTGCTGTTGAAGGAAGATGACAATAATAACAGACTACTATTCCGGACGAATCGTCACGGATCCCCATCATATCGATTAGCGAAGATTAGTGTTCCGATCTTCTTTTCCGCTTGAGGATTCGGGTCGGCAACGGACTTAGGACAGTCGAATTAGTGCACAAGCCGTTATCCACACGGGCAAGCCGGGTGGCGTTTGGTCCTTCACGAGAGGAATTGCGATGACTCGCTGGCTGATAATTGTCTGTTGGTTGGCTTGTGGTTTATGGTCCGTCCCCGGCTTCACGCAGCAGGTAAACAAAAAGAAAGAAAAGGGTGCGGCCAAAAAGCGCGAGCCCCTTGTCATCCCAGATGTCCCTCGAGATCAAGTTATTTGCTTCTGCCTCTACACCGTGGATCGCCAGATTCTAAAGCTGACCGCCCAGTTGTACCCGCTGCTCGATGGCGAAGATCGACATGTCGGGTTGGAAATCTTCGATCAAGGCGAGTGGCGATCGATAGCGCAAGCAGAAATACGTCCGGAAGGATGGATGGCGACGTTTCGTGTGGAGAAATGGAATGACTTGCACGAGCAACGATATCGAGTGACTCATGCACTTGGTACACGCTACGAGGGCATCATTCGCCGTAATCCCAGAAACAAGGATGAAATCGTCGTCGGTAACTTGTCCTGCAATTCCAACACTGACCGTGGTCCTCGGGCGGATATCGTCGCCAATCTGAAGGCCCAAGACCCGGACCTGTTATTTTTCGCGGGAGATCAAAGCTACGACCACAAGGAACACTACGCAGCATGGTTGTTATTCGGGCGCCAGTTCGGCGAAATCATTAAGGATCGTCCTACCATCACAATTCCAGACGACCATGACGTAGGCCATCCCAATCTGTGGGGCGAAGGTGGCGAAGTCTCACATCGCCCGGACGGAGCCGATGGCGGTTACTTCATGCCCGTTCCCTACGTGAATATGGTACAGCGGGCACAGACCAGCCATCTTCCCGACCCGCATGACCCGACCCCAGTCAAGAATGGTATCGCCGTATACTACACGTCGCTCAATGTCGGAGGAATCGACTTCGCGATCATTGAAGATCGCAAATGGAAAACCGGGCCGTTGGGAATGGTACCCACTATGGGGCCTCGGGCCGACCACATTACTGACACCAACTACGACCGCCAGTCGATCAACCTCCCAGAAGCTCAATTGCTAGGTCCTCGTCAGCTGAAGTTTTTGAACGAATGGGGAACGAATTGGACCCAGACGGAAATGAAGGTCGTTCTATCCCAAACGATCTTTGCCAGAGGAGCCCACCTGCACGGTAACAAAGAAAATCGGTTATTGGCGGATCTTGATTCCAATGGCTGGCCGCAGGCGGGACGCGACGCGGCGCTGCGGGAAATACGCCGCTGCTTCGGCTTCATGATGGGAGGAGATCAACACCTGGCCACCGTCATTCACCATGGCATCAACGATTGGGAGGATGCGGGAGTTTCGTTTTGTTCTCCATCGATTTGGAACCTCTATGGTCGTTGGTGGTGGCCGCTGGAACCACCACTTCAACACCATCCCCGAAGCATGTTGGAGTTCTCCGGGAGGTTCTACGACGGATTCGGTAACAAAATCACCATGGAGGCTTACGCAAATCCCGCCGAAGGCAATTACATGGGCACAGGCCACGGTTTGGTGCGATTCAAGAAATCCACCCGCGAGATCATCATGGAATGTTGGCCCCGTTTTGTAGATGTAACCAAATCCGACGCGCAACAATACGCTGGGTGGCCTAGGTCGATTACTCAACTCGATAACTATCGCCGTAAAGCTCTGGAATGGTTGCCGGTAATCGAAATTCAAGGACAGGATGACGCAGTGTTACAAGTGATCGACGAAGCACTGGACGAAGTTGTATACACGCTGAGAATCAACGGCCCGAGCTTTCGACCGAAAGTCTTCCGGAGCGGAACGTATACGGTTCGCGTTGGCGAAGGCGAGCGAGTGAAAGAGTTGAAAGGAATTACCTCGCATCACGTGGATGACAATTCGAAAATTGTGGTTTCCTTTCCGTGAGATCAGGGCTGGGTTGCAAAACAAGTCTACGGCAAGGAACACATCCAACAAAGACGAC
>JANNPR010000620.1:0-6257 GCA_031400345.1 Planctomycetota bacterium
GAGAGGCATGTAAGACAAAGTACGGCGGCGATCAACATCCATGCTGCGGGTGTGCCCAATAGAAGCATTGCGGGAACGCCGACGCAAAGAAGCAGAATCCAAGCGAGCGCCATCGCCAACCGTCGACCTCGGCGATGAAACGTCGCGGCGGTGCCCACCGGCTTCCAGGATCGATCCCTCAGGTCGGTAATCAGACGGGTGCGAAACACGCCTTTGGAAACCCTCGCCGAAACCACGGGTGAAACGACCGACCCGTCACGTGAGATCTTTACGGGTGTATAAGGAGCCGGTAAAGGGGCTTTAAGGAACCCGAAACAATTCCCGCAGATCGACAGGAAATTCGTGCTGGCATGCTCTAACAGAATTTCCCGCATTCGTCGAACAGGGAGGCCGCGCCGCAATACAAGTTGAGCAAAGCGCACCAGCCCCAGCTTTCGGTCGGCAACCTTTGCGAGTTGTTCTGCCTCCTGAATCACGTCCGGGCTGGGAGGGCGTCCCGCTCGCTTCAGGAGTTGTTCCACCTGTTGCCATGAGTCATTAAGGCCGTTCGCAGTGCCGCCGGCAATTAAGACATCCAAAGCATCACTCAGTTGGCGATCGTAATCCTGTTTCGTCGCCGGATCACTGAGAGTATGGAACGCGCGGCCTAATTCACCAAGAATCCGTTGCGCTGTGCCATTCATTGGCCCAACCTGGTAGACGCGCACCTTGGCATAGCGTTCATGAAATGCAGCCTGGATGAGCGTGTCGTCTACTTCATACTGGGTTAGCCCCAGCAGGTCATAGGCATTTGGCGGACGACGCTGAAGCGGAATCGCTAGCCAGTCGGTATAGGGATCGAGCGGGTCGCTCACGTTTTACACACTTTTGGACTCCTTGGGGTGGGACAAGCACAGCGCCGGCCCCCCAAAACATTCGGCAGTCGGCAGTAATGATCAAATCCATCGCGCGTTGCGATTCTTGTAGCTTTACGCTGCCATAACTTAGCTGTTTTCCATTACTGAAGTGGCAAGCACACTGGCAATCGATTAGCGATCGCAGCTGCTTGAGTTATTATTTCACACGGGAATTGACTCGATCCATCCGACCTCAAGGAATCTTTTATGGATGCAACCAAACTTACCGCAATCGTTTCGCTTCTCGTCGCGCTCAGCATCGCATCGGAGCGGCTTGTCGAAATTATTAAAGGGCTGATCCCAGCTTTGAATCTGGAAAAGCCGCATCCTACTACGGAGGGCTGGAGACGCTGCATTCTGCACGTGTTGGCAGTGTGTGCCGGGATTCTCACGGTATTTTTGTCGCGTAACGCGATCCCAAAAGAGCTCTATGACGTAACCACCAATTCAGGCATTGTGTCTCTCGGTTTGCTTGCCAGCGGCGGATCCGGTTTCTGGAACGCAATCCTGACCTACGTAACCAAGGTCAAGGACATCAAAGCTGTGGATGCGGAGCAAAAGAAGCGGGATGCATTGAATGGTGGACCTGCGCGCCCTGGAAATTGACTCCTCAGATTAGCAACTCGTTGCAGTTTGGTGCGTCAAGGGCTACGGGTTTACACTGCCTACAGCTTACTGTTTTAGAATCTAATCGACTTCCGTCGTTGATCGTGTATGATAGGGCCTTCAACTCGAAGGAGTCATACGCCTCCGCAGAGGCATTGCCGAGCTGATTGGGCCCTCTTTCCGCTGTTCTCATCTTTGTCACCTCCATGTGGTCGATGGCAGCTCGCGCTGACGTCGAAGCCACTCTTTGCTTCGTCCCGATCGCTATCTTTTCCAAAGCAGATGTAATGCATCACAAAAAACCTGTCCCGGTTCTCGGTGGGGAGAACAAACCTCGGCGAATGTGTCCGGTTTGCGCCACGGTGAGCTACTCGCGTAACGGGATTCATCCGCAGTGCGCTCAGATTCAGGCGGACGCTCCGCGCGTCGAGCGCCTGAAAGCGGTGCATAAGTCTAAAATGGGCAAAGAAAAGGTCGGCAATCCAGCCGCGCTAACCGCATGGCACAAACGCTGCCCAAAATGCCAAACCGAATTGCACTTGCGGAAACTCGTGTGCAATTGCGGTTACCGGTTTTCGTAAGGGAGTAAAGCAGCGTTGCTCTCGTAGCCCACGATAAACCCAATCTGGTAAACGGCACCGGTTGGCGCGCGTGTGATCGGGAACAAATTGTCTTAAGAATTTTGATTAGTCGACCTTGGAGCTGGTAGTCCGGGAGTGTGCCACTGGCCGCCGCCGGAGTTGACTAGGACGTTCAGCAAAGACAGTATCGGCGGCAAGCCAGTGCTGAACAACGCAGAACAAAGGCGTTCGAATTGTTTCGTTTCCACAACTGATTTTGAGCTCAGGCGGCTTACGTTGTCCAACCGTTCCCAGCACTGGCTTGCTGCCGAATGAGCCGTTTCGTGTCATCCAAGCCAACTCCGGCGGCTGCCAGTGGCACGCTTTTACCTACCCGCCAATTTGCCCTAGTCGGACTACTACGCCTGCGCTCTAAAGTCGACTATAACCTTGAAACCGCCATAGGCCATACGCTTTACGTCGAAGGGCATCTCTTTGGACTCCATCATCTCGTTCAAGCGCGGGTCCTTCATGACTTTTGCGTTGACGCGGTCACGATGTGCGCGCGACTTGTATACGATCCACGCGAACACTACCGTTTCGCCAGGTTTAGCCTTGACCATGCGCGGGAACGAAATTCCCATCTTCGTATCCAGGTCGTCGCCGGCACACTCCCGGTACTCGAGGGCGCCATGTTCCCGCCAGATCTTTCCCGCCTTCTGAGCCATGCGGACGTAGGCGGGCAGGTTTTTCTTCGGTACCGCCAGCACGAAGCCGTCGACGTAATTCATAAATCCTCCCTATCCGTTCGTTTATTGATGCAGACAGTGGGCAACCTAACTGCGAAGTGGAATGAGTGCGCGCACCCGGTAATCGCGCAAGAAAAGTCCCAACCAGACAAGTACACCTAGAATAACCGGGCCGTAGAACGGATCGCCGACGCGAACATGGGTAGCTGTAGCGCCGCCGAGATAGCCCGTTAGCAGGATAGCGCCGAGAACGGAGGTACGCGGAATCACATAGATAGCCGTACAGATTAGCTCAACAATCCCCAGGCCAAGAGCAAGGTCCTCGGCATATCCGAGTTTAGCGAATCCCTCTACGACCGCAGCGGGCTTCAACAGTTTCATGACGCCGCTCATGAACAGCATCAATACCGGCAAGGCGCTAACGATCCGTCCCGCCCAAAGCATCTTCTTCGAGATCGTAAAAGGCTGAGTGCGCGACGCGTCGATGGCACGCGGAGTGACCCGGTCCCGCTCGTCAGGCCCGTTCGTGTTTCGCATCTACTGACCCTTGTTTGAGTTTGGCTGTACTAAGTTCGTTGCCGACCCGAATCCTCAAGCGGAAAAGATGATCGGGAATTTCTTCTGTGGTCTCCATTAGTGAAGATCAGCGAAGATTAGTGTTCCTTCCCGAATTGGAATCAAATGGTGCGCCAGGATTTGTCAGGGCTCTGACGTTTTCGTCGGACCTGCACTTTTGTCGAGTGAGTGAATGTCGCGGCTATTGCTAAGCCGTTGCTTGCGTTATCGATTTCAGTTGCGCCAACCTCTGTCCGAATTGACCGCCGACCATTCTATCCATGTTCATAAACCGGCCAATGGCCTCGACCATGAAATTGCTTTTTCCGGTCATGCGCTAGGACACGTCGGTTTGATTGCTCTCACGTTTAAAGGTGACGTGTCGAAATCGTTCCGAGCCGCCTCAATTAGCCGGTAGGCCCGCAATCTCCATCACCGGCCGGATTTCGACGGTGCCTCGACGTGCCCCTGCGATCCGTGCAGCGATGTCGATCGCTTCGTAGAGGTCGTTTTGCCCCCCCGCCCACTGCCCCCTGGCGTCTGTCCCCCGACCACTGCCGACTGTCCACTGCCGACTGTCCACTGCCGACTGCCGACTGCAACTCACTTGACCCTTTCCAGGATACTAACGTAGTTGGCAACCGCGGCGCCGCCCATATTGAAAACACCGGCGAGCTTTGCGCCCGGAATCTGCATGCCGCCGGCTTCGCCCATGAGCTGCAGGCAAGCCATCACGTGCATCGACACTCCCGTGGCGCCGATCGGATGCCCTTTGGACTTCAGCCCCCCAGAGGGATTGATCGGCAATTTTCCATCTTTTTCCGCCCAACCTTCGCGAACAACGCGATGCCCCTGTCCGGCTGGCACAAGACCCATTGCCTCGTATTCGATCAATTCCGCAATCGTGAAACAATCATGCGTCTCGACGAGGTCGAGATCATCAAGCGTGACTGCTGCAGCCTTCTGCGCGAGTTCCCAAGCTTTTGCCGCACCCGCAAAAGCGACCGCATCGCGGCGGCTTAACGGCAAGATATCATTCACGTGGGTGCGAGCGCGAAACGCAACTGCGCGAGTTAGCATCAGCGCGGTTTCCTCGTCTGCCAAGACAATTGCCGCCGCACCGTCGGAAATCATCGAACAATCCGTTCGGCGCAATGGTTCAGCCACGTAGGGGTTTCTCTCGGAAACCGTGTTGCAGAACTCGAATCCAAGGTCTTTGCGCACCTGCGCATAGGGGTTGGCAACTCCGTTGCGGTGATTCTTTGCCGCGATCATGGCCAGTTCTTCACTCTTATTGCCGTAGCGGTCGAAGTACTGCCGGGCAATGCGGCTGAATACGCCAGCGAAGCCGCCGAGTCCCGCCTCCTCCTTGTGATAACTTGCACAGAGCAACACGTCGGCGACGTCGCGGGTGGGCAGCGAAGTCATTTTTTCCGCGCCCACCACGAGCGCGATTTGGCCTCGTCCCGCTTCGATAAAATCCATGGCCGCATACAGGGCCGCCGAGCCCGAAGCACATGCATTTTCCAAGCGGGTAGCAGGCGTGTGAGCGAGAGTCGGGTCAGCAAGTGCTACCAAGCTGCCCTGAAAATCCTGTTTGGTGAAGCCGTTATTCATCACCCCAACGTAGATTCCATCGACTTCCCGCGCGGCGACGCCGGCATGTTGCAATGCAGCCAGCGATACGCGACTCATCAAAGCCTCGGTATCAGGATCATTTAACTTACCGAACGGGATATGCGACCAGCCAACGATCATCGAACGCTTTGGCATGTGACTCTCCTACGGAGCTTATTCAAACGTGATCGGTCGGCCGAATCGTAGGGTGGGACAAGATCGCGAAGCGAGCGACGGCCCACCAACAGCAACGGTCGGTTTACAACGCCTGCGGTAGCCAAACGTGATCGGTCGGCCGAATCGTTGGGTGGGACAAGATCGCGAAGCGAGCGACGGCCCACCAATTGAATTTGTCTCACGACAACTCTCCCCATTCCGGATCATCCCAACCTGGCGTGGGGTCGGTGCCTCCCCAGTCCATATCATATTCGCCCAACTGGGCGAAGCGATGAAATGACGACCATTTCCAATTGCGCACTCGAGCAACTAGGGTATGCTTCCGCGGGTTCCAGTGCACGTAGTCGACGCATCGCTTGAGATCGTCTTCATCGCGCACGGTGTGTTCCCAGTACCGTTTATGCCAAACACCACGCTGCCGATGCTGCATGCGAGACAGCGACTGCGGCAGTTCGGCACCGCCGCGTTGCAGCCAACGTTCGGTGAATTCTTCTTTGATTCGCATCCATCGCAGCGGGTAGCGGACGTCCCCAGGCGGCAGAGCCCACACTGTGTGCCAGTGATCTGGCAGCAACACAATGGCCACAGTCTCGAACGGATGTTCGTACTTGACCTTCTTGATAGCTTCACGGAGACAGCGTCGGCCTAGGTCGGTGGTTAGAATTGGAGCTCGACGGTAGGTCACACACGTGAAGAAGTACGTCCCGCCGGGTAAGTAGTTGCGACGGTAGTCGGACACGGTCAGTTCTTGGGAAGGGTAAGACAAGTGCACCCACCGATCATGTTCGCGTATCGCACATGCCGTCAACCAAAAAATCGTATTGGTGGGCAGAATCCAATGTAGGCGATCAAGCCTGCTTGAGTTACGTTCATCAGCGCAGGTTTATCGTCGGGACGGCGTGTCAAAACGACCGTGAATTGGTCGAGCATCGGGTCATTGTCCCAATTCTGCGCCAGCAGATTTCCAGCGTAAGGGGAAGCGGTACCCGCGATTGAAAGTGAAGAACAACGCGATTACTCATTCTCAGATGATGGTTTACCGATGCAGTACAGCCGCCGGTCCGTTCGTAGCAGTAGTTGCCCCTGATGTACGGCGG
>JANNPR010000650.1:0-6326 GCA_031400345.1 Planctomycetota bacterium
CCAAAATCAAGGGGCTGGCAAACAGCAAACAGGCACTCCCGGCGAGGGTGGCAAATCGGCTCGCAACGGAATGGAACCGGACCGCGGCGCCAAGAAAAAGCCTGAAGGTCCGCAAAATAACGAGTCCCAAAAAAAGCCAGGAATCGGCGACAACGGCGACTCGGGTGCCGGCGACAATAGCACGGACAAAACAGGTTCAGGCTCGTCCGTCAAAAAGCCAAATCCAGATCGACCCAAGAGTCAAAATCCAGATACCACCAAGCCTCAGGATTCGATAGAACCGGGCGCCGCGGAAAGCGAGCTAGACAAAAACCCACGACAATCGAACGCCAAGGGAGGCGCGTCGGGTGACTTTTCCGGTGCCGGTAAAAAAGGTCCAAAGCAAGGAGCCAACCAGGCGGGTAATGATAGTGCCGGCCAAAATAGCTCGTCCGATGATGGCGCAGCGAAATCATCGGAGCCTGGCCAAGGCGAGTCATCACAGCAAGCTGGCGATAAGCAAACTTCGGACACTCCAACGGGTGGCGCTGGCAACGAACCTGGCCAAGGTAGCTCAGCGCGGCAGAACCCTCAGGGCAAACCTCTGCCGGATGGTAAAAAGGGTCCGCAGCCGCCCATGAGACAAGAACCGGGCAATCCCGTACAACAGGGCGATCAGCCAGGGCAGAAACGGGGCACGGCCGATGGCAGGCCAGTCGGAGGTGGTGTGCCAGGACAGGGTGGCGACGGGGACGGCGACGGTACACCGCGGTCCCGTCCAGCCGATGCAATACCAGACGGTGAAAAAGCAAACTTGGAATACGCACGCAAAGCGACCGACATGGCAGTTGAATACTTGCGCAATCAACAGGATCGGCCGGATCAACGATTGCTCGACCAACTTGGCTGGACCACGGATGATTTGGAGAAATTTCTCAAACGTTGGCAGGAATTGAAGCGATCCGCGGTCGATGAAAAATCTTCGGGCAAGCAGCAGCTCGACGATGCACTGCGAAGTTTGGGACTTCGGCCACCGACCGATAAAAATCGCCAGGGCCCGTCCGTTTCCGATGACCATCGAGGTTTAAGTGAAACTGGTGTGCGCGGCAATCCCCCCGTGAAATACCAAGAGCAATTCAACGCGTTTCAAAAAAGTAGCGGCCGAACGAACTGACTTATGCGGACGAAGTGAATGGCCGTTACGACGCCTCGTTATTTGGTTGATTTTCATCCTAAGCAGCTCCCTCACGTTTTCGCGGATGTCTTGGTGATAGGCGGCGGTTTGGCAGGACTCCGCGCCGCCAATGCCATTGATCCCAGCCTTTCCATATTGGTTGTCACGAAAGACGACTTGGAGCAGTCGAACAGCAACTACGCTCAGGGTGGTATCGCTGGAGTCCTAGGCGCTGAAGACCGATTTGAAGATCACATAGCGGATACGATCACGGCGGGCGGATCACTGTGTGATCCCGAAGTGGTCGAAATGGTCGTACGCGAGGCTCCAGAACGTATTCTGGAATTGATCGAATGGGGGACAAAATTCGATGAAGAGTCCGGCAATTTGACGTTAGGTCGTGAAGGAGGCCACAGTCACCACCGAATCGTGCACGCATTAGGAGACGCCACGGGACGGGAGGTCATGCGAGCGGTGATGGAACACACTCGCAAACAGCCCAACGTGCAGATCTGGGAGAATAAATTGACCCTGGATCTTTTGACCGATGAAGGCGAATGCCAGGGCGCAATCACCGCTGATCGTACCGGTCGCAAAACGTTTGTCTGGTCCAAACAAACAATCCTATGCACCGGCGGCGTGGGCCAAATCTATCGTGAATCGACCAATCCAGCAGTCGCTACCGGTGACGGTCACGCGCTGGCATATCGAGCGGGCGCTGAATTGCGGGATATGGAATTCACTCAGTTTCATCCCACGGTTCTCTATATTGCCGGTAGCGCACGCAGCCTGATCACCGAGGCCATTCGCGGTGAAGGAGGTCGCCTCGTCGATCGCCACGGTTATCGGTTTATGCACGACTTTGACCCACGAGGGGAACTGGCCCCGCGAGATGTCGTATCAAAAGCAATCGTCACTCAAATGGAGCAAACCAGACACCCCAACGTCTATCTTGACCTCAGCCACCTGGAGCCGACGTTCGTGCGGAATAGATTCCCTGGCATTGCGGCCAGTTGTGCCAAATTTGGTCTCGACATCACCCGAGATCGAATTCCCGTACGTCCAGGTGCTCATTACATGATCGGCGGGGTTACCGTGGATCTTGCGGGTCGGTCAACTTTGCCGAGATTATGGGGAGCGGGCGAAGTAACGTCGAGCGGCCTTCACGGTGCCAATCGACTCGCCTCGAACAGTTTGCTGGAGGGTTTAGTCTACGGAGCGCATGCGGGAGTAGGCGCATCCGACGCGGCTAAGGCTATGCGAGATGATTTTCGCGCTCGGCCCCTAACCAATCCACGAACTCCTAACGATTCGGAGCTACTGGATTTGGTCGACATCAGAAATTCGCTGAAGAGCCTCATGTGGCGATCGGCAGGCGTGCGGCGCAACGGACCCGAACTGGCGGAGGCTCTGGAAACCGTAGATAACTGGCGACGTTATGTGTTAGTTCGGCAATTTGATGACGCGCAGGGCTGGGAATTGCAGAATATGCTCACGATTGCTCGCATCATGATTGCGGCCGCGCTAGCTCGAAACGAATCGCGAGGCGTCCATCTGCGAGTGGACTTTCCAGAAACGGATGATGTCAATTGGAAGCGACACCTGGTATACCGCCGGTCGGATGAGGACTGCGACCCTCGCGGAACATAACTTGCATCGGGGCAAGAATCAAACCACGAAAGACGCGAAACAGACGAAAAAAGGGCAGGGCATCCGCCTCGGCTCCTCTTCTACTTCGGCCACTCCCCCAAGTTTGAACGAGGACCGGATCGTGAATTGAAGGCGTTCTCTTTCGCCTGTTTCATGTTTTTCGTGGTTCGAAAAATGAACACACATTTGGGTTCTTGCCCTAGGGTTCTTTGTTCGCTCCCGGTTTCGTTTCCGCTTTTTCAATTACGCCGAACAAGTGTCCGCCGACCTTACCGTGCGACCAGGTTCCGGCATACTTTCCGTTATCAATAATCACTCGTGCGCTAAACGTGCCCAAGCCGGGAATGGTAATTTCGTCCAACGTGATGATCGGCGTTTTCTCGGCCCACTTCACCGGCAGTGGCATCGGCACTGTCACATCGTGGTCCCCGTACTTGATGCGAGCCTGAAACAGCCACAGGTCACCTTGAGGTAACTTAGCTACGCTTAAAATGGTGTACTCTTCTTTCGCGGGCGGTTTGTCGTCTTTGCCAACGACTGTGAATTGGCCGACCAGCTTCATGCCGGATAAGGTTTTTTCAAACTTCTTGAACAGTTCCAGTTGGGCGGGATTCGGAGTAGGTTCCTTGGCGGCTGGTTGAACTGGCTCAGCCGCACCCGCATACGTCGTTAAACAAACTACTACGGTCAATACATTAATCATCCACTCGGTTTTCATTATGCCACTTTCATTGGACTGGAAGGTTGCCGTCGCTATCGGACTCTACTTTGCAGACAAAAGTAAGGGCGGCCAGTTGGTTGGGGCAAGATTTCTGAGGCAAGCTTGTATTCGAGCCGAAAATACAATGACGTCATTGTGCCCGAAATGAACCCGAATACTCAACTCATTTGCGATGTGAATTATTGCAAATCTCTTGAACTCATCTAAGGTTTTGGGGACACGGCAACTGCGTGTTTTTGACCCCCCCGTTGCGGTAGACTCATGAAAATGCCCCCTTGCCACACCCCTGCCCGGCGAACCCAATGCTTCGCCGTAGGCACGTGTATTAACGCGTGGTACACTCAAGGCCGAATCACAACATTTTGTGGAATTTCTTAACGATGCTCTACGGCAAGCACAAGTTACAACTGGCGAAACTTGAACGCGAAGCGATGCGTCGGGCAGGACGATTCAATGCCGAACTGATGGACTACATTCGGCCCTATGTGCATGCCGGCATAACGACGCTCGAAATCGATCGACTCGTCCATGAATACACCCTCAAGCACGGTCATGTGCCTGCCCCATTGGGTTATCAAGGCTATCCAAAAAGTTGCTGCACGAGCGTGAATGAAGTGATTTGCCACGGCATTCCCACCGAATACACGCTCAAAGATTCCGATATGGTGAATGTCGACATTACAACGATTGTTGACGGTTGGCACGGCGACATCTCTGAGACATTTTTGCTCGGTGAAGTTTCTTCTGGCGCGAAAGCCGTTACTCAGTGTGCATTGGATTGCCTGTACGCAGCCATCGACAACATTCGACCCAACTGCCGGGTATCTGATATTGGCGATGCCGTGCTGGCGTTGGCCAACTCGCGCGGTTTTTCAGTCGTCCGTGAGTATGTGGGGCACGGCATCGGTCGGCAGTTTCATCAAGATCCGACCATTTCGCATTTCCCCAATCGCCAGTCTCGCAAAGAACGATTACTAGCCGGTATGTGTTTTACCATCGAACCGATGATCAACGCCGGCGAACGGTACACAGTGCAGGATGATCGTGATGGCTGGACGGTACGCACCAAGGACGGCTCGCTATCTGCCCAGTTCGAACACACGATCTTGATGACGGAAGATGGTCCCGAAATATTGACACCGACCCAGCTAGGCCCCGGAAAAGGTCACCGGTTCTAATTGGGCGCTCAGAAAAACGGATGCTGAGGCATGGATCTCCGGTCCGTCGTTTTGGCGGCGGAATGGAAGTCCGCCTGCAAATCCTTCTGTGGACCTACGTAGCCATCGCTTGGATCTAGAACCTCGTCGATTCGAACATACCTTTGCTAACGGAAGTCTGACTCATGAGAATCCCACAGTGGGCCATCATCAGCTGTTATTATCTTTTCCTCATCGGCTTGATCGATACGGCTCGTGCCGATGAGCCGACGTCTTTGCCCAAGGGATTCATCGATGGAACTGCCCCAGGATGGAAGGTTCTCGCTGAAAGTGATTTTGTAAATGTCAACTGCGGGGCCGATACCTGGAGTTGGAAGGACGGCGTGGCCCAGTGCACTGGCCAACCTGTGGGTGTTGTGCGATCAAAAAAAATGTACGCGAACTTCGAGCTGGTCGTGCAATGGCGACACTTACGTTCCGGAGGAAATTCTGGCATCTTCGTGTGGACGCCTGAATCATCACTCAATCAACTTAAGCCCGGCCAATTACCGCACGGAATCGAAGTGCAAGTATTGGATCACGGATATACCGAGCAATACGAAAAAACAAGCAAGAAAAAGGCGGACTGGTTTACAAGCCATGGCGACGTATTCCCGGTTGGTAATTCCAAGATGACTCCCTTTCCGCCCGTGGCTCCGGATGGCAAACGAAGTTTTCCAACAAAGCAACTGAGCAAGGGCGTCAATGAATGGAACCACTATTACATCCGAGCCATTAACGGCGAGATTCGATTGTGGGTAAATGGTGAAGAAGTCTCGGGCGGAACCGGGTGCGAACCCAGAATGGGCTACCTTTGTCTAGAATCCGAAGGGTCTCCAGTTGAGTTTAGGCAGTTGAGGTTAAGGGAATTGCCGTGACGGTCTAAATCCGTCGAAGTCTGACTCGCAAGCGAAGGATGTCACATACCAACCCGAAGCGTAAGCTAGGAAACTCTCGTGGAGCGTTCGGACGCACGGAACAAGACATGCGCGAGAATCCACATGTACTGCGGCCGCATTGACGAGGTACCGGCCTGTTTTCCTTGCTTACGCTTCGGGTTGGTGTGTCGCTGCATTGGCCAGATTACCCCAAACTTCCTAACCGATTTGAAAGTTTAGGGGTCCCTCATGTGGCATCTGATTGGAATCAGTTTTCCCGACGGCTAAGATATTAAGCAGCCGGACGAATAAACGCGCAAAGTTTTTGTCCAGCGGGCGGAATATCGACAAACGTCGACGCCGTTTTGGCCGTGCGCCGACCGGATCCTGTTGGGGCGCGAACGTACATGAGCTGGAAAACCCTAGGCTTTCCAATGGGGGATGGTATGACTTTGCTCGGTGCGAATACGGAACGTCGGGGAACCCGGGTTACCTTTTTGGACCAAACCGGTTCGAAGTCGGTGGAGGCGGTAATCGCAGACAGCGTCACTGTAAAACGGATTCTGCCAAACGTTATTACAAAATTGAATTTGCCTGTAATGGGCCCAGACGGTCAGCCGGTGAGTTACAGCTTGGATCATAAGGAGGGTGGTCATCGCCTGCGTGACGAGCAGACGTTGGTGGACTCGCACGTGAGGGAGGGCGATCACCTTATCGTGTACCCAGAA
>JANNPR010000655.1:0-5257 GCA_031400345.1 Planctomycetota bacterium
GCCGATTCCAACGTCGGTTCTGCGATCACGCAAATAAGATTGTCGATTCCAACATCCCGCGAGATCGCCTGATTGAATCGTCGCACTCCCTCAGCAGCCACCTTGCGACCGCTGGGATGCGGATTGACTACCAACGTGTTGCCGGAGGCAATCATGCTGACCGCGTTACCGGTAATCGTCGGCAACGAATGAGTAACGGGAGTGATCACACCGATGACTCCGAAGGGAGCATGCTCGATCACGGCCAAACCGTGATCGCCACTGAAGACTTCGCTCCGCATAAATTCGACACCCGGCGTCCGCTCGCCAAGGGTCTTTAGTTTTTCGATCTTATGCGTTAAGCGACCAATTTTTGTCTCTTCCATCTCCATCGTACCCAGCTCGACGCACTGATCGATGGAGATCCGGCGGATATGTGAGATGATGCGTTTACGATCTTCCATTCCGCGTTCTGATAGTTGTTCAAATGCAGTTCGCGCGGCAGCAACGGCCTCTTTGACGCAGGTGAAGACGCCGTTCCGGCCCGAAAAACGCGTACCGGTTACCGGCGCCCCTCTGCCAACTTCCGCCAGCACCTGAGCCACCACACTGCGAATGATTTCTTCGTTGAGTTGCATAGGAATTCGTCTTCGATTTCAGTTGTTCAGTAATTACGATTCGTTGTCGTTTCGGGCGTAGACACATTCGGTCTCTACGTGCACCTGATCGACAATTCCCACTACTACCGTGTCGATCGGCATGTTCTTTGTCTCGGGTGTGAGCCTCGCACTGGAACCTTGCGTAATCAGTACAAAGTCTCCATTGCCGGCTCCTAAAGAATCAACCGCTACAAAAGTTCGGCCCGTAGTAACCAGGCTCCTGCGCTGCTTCTCTTCCAGCCGATAAGGCTCGACGATCAGCAACTTGTAGCCGACCATTGCCTCGACCTTCTGTGTCGCAATCAGCGACCCCGTTACTTTGGCGACGAACATTAGTTTTTCCTGTTTAGATCCACCGCGTGACTCACTTCATCAACAGCTGTTGAGTTTGACGAGCCACAATCAATTCTTCATTGGTCGGCACAACCCAAAGTTGAGTCCGACTATGGTCAGAATGAATGCGGCACTCTCCCTTTGCTGCTGAATTCGCGATGGGATCGAGTACGATCCCCAAATCTTCTAGCCCGCCACAGACGTCTGTCCGGATGTTTACTCCGTTTTCACCGATTCCACCGGTGAACACGATCACATCCGCGCCTCCTAAGGTGGCCAACATTCCCCCCAAGTTTCGGCGAATGTCGGACGTGAATAGATCCAGTGCCAGGCGTGCACGGGAGCTTCCTGCCGCTGCCGCTTCTTCCAAATCACGGATGTCGCCGCTCACGCCACTCAGCCCCAATAGCCCGCTCTTTTCGGCCAGGATGTTGAGCACCTCGTCCAAGCTTTGCCCGTACGCCTGCATGATCAAAGGGATAGCGAACGGATCAAAATCTCCGACGCGGTTGTTGTGTGGTAGACCCGATTGAGGGCTCATACCCATGGTCGTCGCCACACTGATCCCATTTCGAATTGCACAAAGGCTATTCGACCCACCCAAGTGGCACGAGATGATCCGCAGATCGTCTCGTTCTAAGAGCTGAGCGGTGCGATAGGCGATGTAACGATGGCTGGCTCCGTGGAATCCCCAGCGCTTGATATGGAGCTGTTCACCCCACTCGTAAGGCACTGGATAAAACCGAAGGCGATCGGCGACCGTGGCGTGGAAGCCCGTCTCGAAGGCAGCCACCAAGGGAATGCTAGGCAACTTTTCTGACAGCAGTCTCATGGCGGCAATGTAGGGAGGATTGTGGGCCGGCGCGACCTTGCTCATTCCCTCCATCGCGGTGAGCACGTCCGGCGTGACCCGCTGGACACCACTGATGCTTCCGCCGTGCACCGCTTTAAAGCCAATAGCCGTCACTTCGCTCGAGTCCTTCAGGCAACCATGCTCGGCATTGGTCAGCTGTTCCAAACACTTACGAACTGCCGCCGCATGGTCAGGCACAGCGGCAATCAACTGCTGACGTTTCCCGCCTATCTCTACAAAACACGGGCTTTCGGCAGCACCAATCCGTTCAATGCCTCCGCGCGCGAGCTGGCGTTCGTCGGCCATGTCAAACAGCCGATACTTGAAGCTCGTCGAACCTAAATTTGCTACTAAGATCTTCATGATCAATCGCGTCCGGCCTTCGCGCAACACAGCCTTTTGCAAATCCTTACGACAAGTAGGCAGCGACCAAACCTTCCGCTGGACGGGGGATCACGTGACTCCCCACCAATTCGCCAGCATGCTGTGCGGCGGTAGCACCCGCTTCGACAGCGGCTCGTACGCTACCGACATCCCCACTCACTACGGTGGTCACGTAAGCGCCGCCGATTTGAATGCGCTTAATAATTTGCACATTGGCCGCTTTCGCCATGGCATCGGTGGCTTCTACGAGGCCCACCAAACCCTTCGTTTCGACAAGTCCGATTGCATTCTGCATGGATCCATTTCCTTTCGATTCAAAAAAGCCTAATCCGCCGCTGATTTCTTCGTCGACGCCGGCAGCACGATGTGCAAATCCTCGTGAGGTCGGGCAATCACTTGCACGCTCACCACCTCGCCGATCCGACCCGCTGCCGCGGCACCGGCATCGGTAGCCGCTTTTACGGCAGCCACATCGCCCGTCACGAACGCGGAAACCAAGGCACTGCCAACTTTGTCCCACCCCAGGAATGTTACGTTAGCTGCCTTCAGCATCGCGTCTGTGGCCTCGACGAGCGCGATGAAACCCTTGGTTTCAATCATGCCCAACGCTTCTAAAGTCTTCGCCATGAGAGATGTTCTCCGATATCAGGAACCTAGTAATTCTCGGTGAACGCACCGAGCACGTTTTTTTAATTCCGTCCGTTTCAATGAGTAAGGCAACCGCATTTTGGATCTTGTTGAAACAGCTCGACCTTCGTCGCGCGATCCAACACACAAGCGTTGCCTTCATCCGTGTCGATGTGCACTTCCAGCTTGCTGTTTTTATCTGCTCGTACCAGCAAATCTTCAAATACCAACGAACAGGCCGGGGATTCGATCCGCAACTTCATCATCTCGCCATTCTTAACGCCGTAGCTTTCTGCATCACGGAAGTTCATGTGCACATGCCGTGCAGCGCGAATCACTCCTTCGCTCAACTCCACCACTCCCTTGGGCCCTACCAATACACAACCAGGCGTTCCATCGATGTGACCGCTATGACGGACTGGGACGTCGATTCCCAATGAGATCGCATCCGTCAAGGCAAGCTCGACTTGGCTCTTGGGTCGAGTCGGCCCCAACACGCGAACCGTGGGCAACATCCTGCGCCGCGGACCGACTACCATCACCGTCTCTGCCGCGGCGTAAAATCCGTCTTGAAAGAGCGGCTTTTCCGGAGTCAACTTGTGCCCTGGCCCAAACAAGACCTCAACATGCTCGTCCGTCAAATGCACGTGCCTGGCCGAAATGCTCACTACCAAATTGGGCTTGGACGGCGTCGCGGCAACGGGTGCACTAGATCGATTCGTGTCCGACTGGCGCTGGCCTGGTGGACGTTGGATCAATTCGCGAACGATCTTTTCGACGATGGAACGTTCCAACATGGCTGCGGCTGGCATGGATTACTCTTCTTTGCTTTTCTCGTCACCCGCGATGATCAGCTTGACGCCCGCTGATTGAATTCGATCACGCCACTCGGGTGTTAATTCGTTGTCGACCACCATTACGTCCACAGCATCTAGCTCGCAAATGTGGGCCAAGCTGGAGAATCCGAACTTGGTACTGTCCGCCACTACCACAATTTCGTCAGCGGAACGCATCATTGCCTGCTCGGTTTCCACCAATAACAAGTTGCTGTTGTAACAGCCGCCGTTATTCACGGCCGCTACGCTCAAAACGGCGCGCCTCACTTTTAATTCAGTCAACATTTTGTTCGCGTACGGACCCAAAGAAACGCCGGTCCGCGAATGAACATACCCTCCCACCATCACCAAATCGGCCGAATTACTGGAGGTAAATAAGTTCGCCACCGGCAAGGAATTGGTCACCACCTGAAGCGGTCGTCCAACCAGTAAACGGGCCAATTCGTAGGTGGTACTCCCTCCATCCAGAATTAACGTGTCGTTGTCAGCTATCAGGTTGCTCGCCGCTTGAGCGATAAGTCTCTTCTTATCCCAATGAGTCTGCTGTCTCTGATCGAAATGTTGCAATTTTGGCGACGGACCTGTGTAGAACACTCCACCGTGGGTTCGTTTAGCCGTTCCCGACTCTTCCAACGCGGCCAAGTCGCGGCGGATTGTCGATTCTGAAACGTCGAGTTGCCCGGCTAAGTCGGGCAGCGACGCAAATCCACGCTGACGCACGAGCTCCAGGACTTTACTACGCCGTTCTTCCGTCAACATTATGCCTTGATTCAATCACAAACACCCCGATTTCTTCCAAACTGCTGCGCATTATTGCCGCAATTCTGAAAGAAATCAATCATATGTTGAAACTATTTGATCGGACTTGCCTTATTTGAGTGTACGTTATGGCTTTGAAATGGCGATTGAAACGCAAGTCAAGTGACTCGTGAACGACGTTTTCTGGGTGCCACTGGCAGCCGCCGGAGTCGATTTTGTTACCAAACACGCATGTTAGGCGGCAAGCCAGTACTGTTGGAAGCCAGCAAATGCGCCGATGGATTCCGGCCGGGGCTCTGGCTTGCCGCCGAATTAAACTGTTCGTGATATCCGCGTCAACTCCGGCGGCAGCCAGAAGTGGCACACGAGTCATTTCATGTCTCTCTCACTTCATGGAGCCCCTGCAGACAGTACGATAGGGACAGCAGGAGTATTGCCATGCGTATTCATACAACTGCGACGTACGTCGCAGTCCTCCTAATCGTTTACTGCACACCCACGGATGCACAGCAAGTTGATTTTGAACGACAACTGGCACCGCTTTTAACGCAGCGTTGCCTACCATGCCACAACGCTAACGAAGATAAAGGCGGCCTTAACCTATCGAGTTCCGCAGCACTGCTTGAAGGTGGGGATACTGGCCCAAGTGTTATTCCGAGCGTGCCAGATGAAAGTTGGCTGCTGGAATGGATCGTTCCGACCACCGACGGTCTGGCTCCACGGATGCCGAAAAAAGGAGTAGCACTTTCCGTCGACGAAGTTCAGCTTTTGCGGCGGTGGATCGGCGAAGGAGCGAACTGGCCTGACGGTCTGGTACTCCGACAAGC
>JANNPR010000670.1:0-2573 GCA_031400345.1 Planctomycetota bacterium
CCTCTCTCGCCCATGGAGCTAGCATTTGTGTCATCCTTGACTGGTTTCGCCTTTCTACACCAACTTACTCATTCCGCATAATTGCCGAATCCGCCTAGTTGCACAATGTCGCGTGGACTTGTGGGTAACAACGAGGGTGTCAACCCCTGGTCGCCAGCCGTCCCGCGAGCCTCCCCCAGCCCCGGCAGGGGCGACACGTGACGCGGGTACTCATCCGGAAATCGCCTAGCACCGCCGTCCTGTGCCGCCCCGGCCGGGGCTATGCGCGTCGAAAGTCACGCATCCAAGGGCGTCAGCCGGAATTGATTTCCACTTCGTGCAATGCGACTTCGATAGATGCATCCTGCGGCAAGTCGGGAGTGCTTTTTCGATCCTTGGCGCTGGGCGTCCAGAACAAATGGTACGTTTTGTGAAGCGCGCCTTCGTCAATCAAATCGGCGCGTCGACGCAGCGCCTTGAAACGGGAACGGGTCAACCGAAACAAGAAGTCATGTCCAGCGAGCGTGGCGTGATGAGCGACACTGTAAATCCCGAAAGCCGAATCGGCCATCACGATGGAGTTCGCAGGTAGTTCTTTGACGATGCGATGTGCCTGGGCTGCTTCACTGGTGAGGAAGTCATCAACCAAACTGAGATTTTCGGCGCTGCCAAGGCGACTTGAATTCAAGAAAAGTTAACAAGCTTAGTTGCTTGTTGTTACAATCGTTTACTACGCTTCAACATCCACAGGAAGACGCCTTATGGATATTCGTTTAGACCACGCCCGCGCAGTCACGCGACGACACTTTTTTCGCAATTGCAAGGTAGGATTAGGTTCGTTGGCGCTGGGGACTCTGTTCCAGCGAGACGGGGTGAGTGCAGAGCAATCCCAGGAAGCGAATTCGCTGGCTCCGAAGCAGCCCCCAATGCCAGCAAAAGCAAAGCACATTATCTATTTGCATATGTCTGGCGCGCCACCTCAGCAGGAGCTTTTCGACTACAAGCCAAAACTCGTTGAATATAATCTGCAGCCTTGTCCTGACGAGCTTTTGGAGGTTCTCAAGAAAGAGCGGTTGGCGTTTATCGACTTGAAAGCCCGCCGACCAAAGATGCTGGGAACTCCTTACAAGTTTCATGCTCACGGCGAAAGCGGTATGGTGATCAGTGAATTGCTCCCCAGCATTTCTGAGCATGCCGACGAGATGGCTCTGATCCGCTCCATGTATACCGACCAGTTCAACCACGCACCAGCCGAATTGTTCCTATACACGGGATCACCGCGCGCCGGGAGCGCATCGATGGGTTCTTGGCTGGTGTATGGCTTAGGTAGCGAGAACGAAAATTTACCGGGCTTTGTGGTGCTGCTAAGTGGCGGAACGGATCCCACGGGCGGCAAAAGCTTATGGGGAAGTGGCTTCTTACCGTCGGTCTACCAAGGCGTACAGTGCCGATCACAAGGCGAGCCAATCCTGTTCGTCTCGAATCCAAAAGGAATGACCCGTGAGGTTCGGCGTCGTAGCCTGGACGCGCTGCGTCGCCTCAACGAGATCGAGTACGATAGTTTTGGTGATCCGGAAACCGTCACGCGAATCAGTCAGTATGAATTGGCGTTCCGGATGCAGATGTCCGTTCCAGAAGTCATGGACCTGAGCAAAGAACCGAAACACATCCACGATGCATATGGCATCAAGCCAGGCCAGGAATCATTCGCGAACAATTGCCTCCTGGCGCGGCGGTTGATTGAATCGGGCGTGCGGTATGTGCAGCTTTATGATTGGGGATGGGATTACCACGGTATTGGTCCTGACACCGACATCGTCCAGGGACTGCCGAACAAATGCAAAGACACTGACAAACCCATTGGTGCACTACTTAATGATCTCAAACAACGCGGGTTGCTTGACGAAACACTGGTGATCTGGGGCGGCGAGTTTGGACGGACATCCTTGAACGAAGAACGGGGTGGCTCCAAATTTCTTGGACGGGACCACCATCCGCACTGCTTTTCAATTTGGATGGCCGGGGCGGGAATCAAAGGGGGGGTCACTCTAGGAGAAACGGACGATCTAGGTTACTTCATCGTCAAGGACAAAATGAGTGTCCGCGACCTGCAGAGTACGATTTTGCACCTGTGTGGTTTCGATGCAAATCGCCTCTCCTATCCGTTTCAGGGTCTACAACAAAGATTGATCGGGCCAGCCGACGAAGGCAGGGTGCGACACGAGATTCTGGCCTGAATTTTGTAGGTGTAGTAGGCACACTCGGTGTGCCGTAACGGCACACGGAAGTGTGCCTACTGCTGCATCGCGTCAGAGCGACCAGGCCACAAGCAGCAACGCGGCGAATATCGTGCCCATGAAGGTCAAGATCCAAACTGCGGCCCTCAGTGAATGCTGCATGATCGGTCGCATGAATTCATGGCGGGTGGCGCCGTACACCAGGCTGATCGCGACCACCAGAGGTGGGAAGAACCACAAGTGGTTAGCAGGTAAGGCTGCTAATAGAGTAAGAAACATGCCTCGATTTCCTGTGACTTCCTAAGGCGATAAAGTGTTTGCAACGGTCGACGTCGGGCGCACTCACGACGGTTTTTT
>JANNPR010000688.1:0-7724 GCA_031400345.1 Planctomycetota bacterium
AACCTATGTCCGGAATTCTTCCAAGGACCTGTTGGGCATTCCGTTTGCCGGCTTGGCTGCCGGCCCACAAAATGTAGAGGGGGGACGTTATGCCAATATGCTCTTCGGCGTTGATCGCAACGGTCGAGTGTATGCCGTCAACGTTCCTGTGCCAGGTCGATTAGATACGACCGGCGGCGAATTGCAGCCGATTTTCGCGGATGGTGCGACGAGCGTGGGTACCGGGGTCGTCAACGCCCAAGGCCTAGCCTTTTCGACGTTAGACTCCAACTTATTCCACAAGACGAACACGGTTCCGACGGTCGTTGGGGCGACGGCAATGGACGTGCGTCTAGGATTAGCACCGTTCGTCGGTGCCGCTATTTCGCGGGACGAGCGGCAATCGGATCCAGGGCATGGAATCAACCCGTCCTTTGATAACTCGAGAAATCCTCAAGGGGGCGGTTCTAGCATCCACTTTGGGCAGGGCAGCGTTAACAATCAGCCGCGGTCTTACGATTTCCCTGGTGGAGCATACGGGTCCGTAGTTAGCAATGATTTTAGTTTGTCCAGCTACGCGGCAGCCGATCGACCCGTAATGTACTTCAACTACTACAACGCGACCGAAGAGACCAACTCCAGCTCAACCGTGCCGATGCGGGATTCTTTCCGAGTGTTCATTTCCGACAACAACGGCGACTGGCAGTTGCTTTCGACGAACAATTCCGATCCCCGTGAACTGGCAATCGGACCGTTTGCGGTACAGGAAACGTATGATTTTCGGACGACTGCCGATTGGCGGCAGGCTCGCGTTCCGCTAGACGCCTATGCGGGACGCTCCAACCTAAGAATTCGGTTTGACTTCCATACGGCGGGAGATACCAACTTAGGCGACCGTCGCACGACCGGCAGCGAGCTGCGGGCAGTGGCCGGCATCTTCCTGGAAGACGGCGACACCTTCCGCATCGACTCCAGGACTTTTGAATTCGACTTAGGTTTTTCACTCGTGGCCCCGTCTGGCATTAACATCCCGGTTGGCGCTAGTGGCGAGACCATGACGATCACGGATAGCAATGGCAATTCGCGATTGTTCCGCTTCGTTAACTCCACGAACCTGCCCGCAAATATCTTGGCGCAACCAGGCTCGCAGTTCCGCGATGGGGAAGTGTTTTCGGTCAGTGACGGCACGAAAAGCCAGCTATTTGAATTCGATAGTGGCATCGTACTGAAGATTCCATCCCAAGGCGCCGCCGCAGGTGGCATTGCGGATGCGAACACCTTTACGATTGACGACAACATCGCCGATGCGAACCCACCGGTAACGTTTGAGTTTGACAAAGATGGCATTTCGCTAGGTACCCATCAACCGATCAACATCGCCGATCAATTGACGCTGTTAGTGCCCGCGTCGGGAGCTGTGGTACTGCCTGATGGGGACCGATTCGTGATCACTGCCGGTCCGGGCGGACCATCCGTCAGTTTTGAGATCGACAAAAACGGCGCGGTGGCGCCAAATAATGTGGCGATCAATTTGGCCAACAACATCCTATTGCAAATCCCGGTGCAGGGCGGCGGATTTGGCGGAGTGACGGATGGCGATACTTTTACGCTGAGATTTGACGATGGTGTATCTCAGGCCATCGTACGCACGTTCGAGTTCGATAGTAACGGCGTGTTCACCGATATCGACTCGAACAATATTCCAGACAACATTCGCATCGTCTTTAATCATTTCAACACTCAGGACGAAATTGTAGCGGCCATGGCCGCGGCGATTGACGGTTCTGGTGTGGGACTCACGCCGATCGACCTGGGTGGTGGTAAATTGCTGTTGAGCAACGCCACCTCGTTCCATGCATTCGATGTTGCCGGCACGCCGACGTTAGTTGGCAGCCTGCGAGCTCGCACGCAAGATGAAGTTGCCGATGCCATCGTGGCAGTTGTAGGGAATCCTTCGCTTGGCCTGGGGTTGGCTCCCGAAAATCGCGGCAACGGGCAAGTTGTGTTGGGGCGGACAACTTCCGCTCATACCTTGGACACTGGCGGATCCGCTGCAATCAATCAGTCGCTATCGCCACTTAGTCAACAAGAGGTAGCCGATCGGGTGGAAGCCGTCGTCCGCAGCACGATGGCGCCACGGATTACGCCAACTCAATTAGGGGGTGGCAACATTCAAATCGGTGGTCAACAATCTCACACACTGGTTCTTGGGGCTAACAGCAATTTGGCTCAAACCGCACTTCCACCATTCGTGTTGGAAGTTCCCGACCGTGGTGGCGAGGCGGTTCGCGACGGAGAAACCTTTACTATTCAACAGGGAAATGGTGCCCCAGTTACCTTTGAGTTCGAGGATCTTAACGTCGGGAACGGCACAAGCGGCTCCAACCGATCCATTCAATACACAACGGCGTCCAGTCAGAGCGACATCGCCAATTCCATTGTTGCGGCCATTGCGGCGGCGGGCCTCGGTCTTGCTCCGCGTAACTTAGGAAGTGGCGCCGTGTTCGTAGGAGGGACCGTATCCAGCGACAATGTCTCAGTGGACGCCACGGGAACGCCGACTATCGTTCGCTCAGGTAATCCAGGTGTTTCGACGGGCGGACCTCAAACACCGGTGGCCGTCCCCTTCGCCGTCACCGATACCGCGGATCAGGTTGCGGCTCGTATAGCAGCGGCGATTATCGGATCGCCGTTGAGTGGAGTCTCGGGAACTCAAGTGGACGGCTCCGTCGTGCATGTTTCCGGTGCGAATGCCACCTTTGATCCGCGACTAACCGCGTTGCAAACCGATAGTTTTACGCCGATCTTTGTGGATGCAACTCAGTCACCCGCCGACGTTGCCGAGCGAGTGGCTCAGGCTGTAAGACTAGCGTTTGGGGGAGCAGTCGTGCCGCACGTGGGCGGTAGCGCGACATTGAATGGTTCACGTTCACAATCCGACGGAATCGTTAATCTTACAGGTGCGGCGACAGTTACTTTGGGCCGCGGCGCCGCATCGGTACTCAAGTTCCAAGGCAAGGCTGGCGCGAACACGGTAGGGAATGTGACCATTCCCGCGCATTCCGACATGACTCGCGAGCAGGTTGCCGATCAGATGGATCCGTTACTGGAGGCGGCTTTTCGCAATCAGACGTTAGTCACGGAAATTGGATTGCGGTACTTCGACGGAGATACATTTGTTCTCGGAGACTCGATCAATCCGCCGATCGTGTTTGAATTCGAGAGCGGTTACATCTTGAAAATACCCTCCGAAGGTGGTCGCACGATCCCGAGCGGCGGTGTTCCCAATCCGCAAGGCATCAAAGACGGCGATACGTTCACGCTCTCCGACGGCGTCGATACGCTCACCTTCGAGTTCGATAAAGACAACGAATCCGCCGCCGGTCACACGGCGATTCCGATCACAGAAGGCAGCAGTCCAATTTCTGTTGCCCAGGAAGTCGTACGGCGAGTACAAAACCATCCGCGGGCACTGTCGCTGGGACTGCGACCTCGCTTGCTCAGCGGCGCCCAAGTCCAACTGGGTGGCCGTACTGGCGTAACGTTGTCGCTCAGTCCCCAAACAACGCTCACGCAATCACCCTCGGCCCCCTTCCTTTTGGATGTTCCGGTAGCGGGTGGTAATACCGTGTTGGGTGGAATTCGTGACGGTGCGACGTTTACCATTAGCAATGGAACGGATAAGGCCATATTCGAGTTCGACAAGAATTTTGCCACCACGGCAGGTAACTTTCGTATCGCAGTTAACAACAATAGCACGCAGGCGCAGGTTGCCTCAGCTATCGTGTCCACCATCCAGTCGATGCCCGCTTTTTTGGCGAATACTTTGGGGCTCAATCCGCAGGGGTCGAACATTCTTAATGGCGGTCGACGCGTTCTAATCGCCGGCCAGCCTGGATCCGTGATTTCGCTGAGCGAAGGCAATAATGTCACTCCGGTGCTGCCCGAACCTGGTCTCGCGCCGGCGCTCTCTGTGCAAGTCCCTGAGACACTTTCTATGCACCTCCCAGACTATCTGACGATCCATGTGCCGGTCGTCGGGGGAGCCGTGGGCGGCATCCGGGATGGTGAGACGTTCACGATCCAAATCGGCCCGAATACTAGTCAGACATTCGAGTTTGACAGTAATGGTGGCGTGGTCGATGTTAACCGCGATGGCCAACCTGACAATGAAGTTATTACCTTCACCGGCGCATCCACGGCCCTTGATATCGCCACGGCAATTAAAGAGGCGATCGATCGTCGTCGCGGCGATTTGGGGCTGTCACCGACCCGATTGGGCGGTGAGGGAAATATCGACTTCGGCGGGGTGAATGGGGCCATTCAGCTCCCGGCCAATACGGTCTTGATTCCCACGGGTCCTTTCTCATTTGAGATTCCCGCGGGCGGCGGTTCGGCAATTCCGGATGGTCAAGTATTCAGCCTGCTCGTCGGTTCTACATCGACTCAATTCGAGTTTGACAGCAACGGGGTAAACACGCCGGGCAACGTTCGGGTTCAGTACAACTTGAGCGATACAGCTCGACAGGTGGCTGACAAAGTGATTCAGGCGGTGCAATCCGTAAACTTGCCGATTTCGCCGGTCCGGATTGATGGTCCGGCGGCGGTGCACATCGGGGGGCCCGCAAATCTGAGATTGAACACATCGAATTCACATTTGCGACAGACCGGAACGGCAGGACCGATTAAAGATGGTGAACGGTTCTTAGTAACGGATGGGAACCGGGTCGTCACCTTGGAATTCGATAACAATAACTCCAATAGCCCTAACACGACCGCTGTGACGTTTAACACCGACTCAACCGTGAATCAGGTGGCGGGCGAAATCACTCGCCGTATAGAAGGTGAAGCGCTTGGGCTAAGTCCTCGCAATCTGGGTGATGGGGAATTGCACTTAGGTGGATCTGCTGCGAACCGCCTGGATACCACCCCGTTGTCCACGATCTCACAGTCCGGACAAGGGGGAGCGATTCGGGATGGCAACGTATTCACGGTGACAGCGGGCGCCAACACAGTTACTTTTGAATTCGACAACGATGGCGTTTTCACCGACAACGATTCCAACAATCTAGCAGACAACCGCTTGATCACCTTTACAAACGATGACACTCAGAATGAGTTAACCGACCGCATCGTGGCGGCATTGTTGAATGCCGGCCTGAGTGTGTTTCCGCGGAATCTAGGGGACGGTTTGATCGACTTGGGCGGTACGGCAACGCATCGAATTGACGTTTCCGGTACCCCTAGCCTTCGAGCAGACGGCATACCTGGCGCCGCGACACCACACGTACCAGTCTTCTTCTCGCCGAGTGCTGACTTTAGCACCGCCAACGTGGCCACCGCCATCGTCGACGCGATTAACACTCAACGCGTGAATCTTAACTTGCCGTTGAACATACGGGCATCCATTAATCGATTTGATTCTCGACGCATTGATTTGACTCACACGACCGGCTTTTCCACGGACGTCCAGTTCAATTCGCCCGCGGGTGGCCAGTTCCAACTGGGCGGAACGCCAGTGGCTCTGTCGCCCGCAAATGACATTGTGAAACAGCACAAAGATCTGTTTCACGTGATTAATCACACGGTCGTCAATCCGGGACCGCTGGGCTTCGATAACGCTCTACCAGGTGACCAGTTCGGAGTATTCGAGGACTTCTTCCCGGGTAATGCCGCTTTACGCGGGGAAGATAACGTTCACGAAGGTGTGTACATCGACGATATCATCATAGGGTTGGCGGAACGAGGTGAATTAGGAACGACATCGGCTGCGACTCCTACAGGTGTGGCTACGGATTCGAGCTATGTTAACAACCCACTGTTCTCGCCAAACCAAATTTCTACGGGCCCATATCAGCTGGAGATTCGCAAAGCATCCGATTTCATTCACTTGAATCGAGATCCAGCGGCAGGCCCGACCGGTCGATTGGTTCGCAGCTTTGATTCGAACGATCGGCTGGTGAATGGAGTAACGATGGTGGCCCCCCCCGGCGCCCATCTATTTGATGGTCGCACTTTTCGCATTAGCGACGGAGTCGATGCGGTAGTCTTCGAATACGACGACGTGACCCTTAACAACGGGGTCACCAGTGGTCGTCAGACGATTCCCTATCACCCGTTCGATCCAGACTATCGCGTCGCACAGTCCATTCGAAACGCCATCAACAGCCCACAGGTGTTTGCGGCAATCGATGTCACGGCAGTCATGGGCGACGGCACCATTACCGGGTCGGGTGCCCCCACCCCCAGCACGAACAATCGCGTCAACCTCAGCGGTTCGGCGAACTTGCAAGTATTCAGCGTGGACGTGACGGAAGGAAACGACGCTTTACCCACTGCCACCAACACGGGTATTCGTGGCCGGAGTTCGCCAAAATTCCTGGGTTCGGGCTTTATCGGCGATAACCCCAACGAGGTATTGCGTCCTGGGTTGGATGTCGATTTGTTTCGGATCGATTTGTCAACGGGTGAGGAGATCAAGATCGATGTGGACGCGGATGCCATTGGCTCGGATCTGAATCCGCTCTTACAGGTGTTTGATGCCAACGGGGTTCGGCTGGCACTAAACGACGACCAACCCGCGCCAGGAGAACTCGTGAGGTTAGATCCCTATTTGGAATTCACTGCACCCGTTTCTGGAACTTATTACGTCGCTGTAAGCGGTACCGGAAACGCCCAGTTCAATCCCAATACAAATTTTAGCGGACAAGAAGGAAGTACCGGCTTCTATCAAATCGAACTGACGTTCGGCGCTGCTGGTATTTCCGAATTCGTCTTGTCCAACGATCAAGGTGATCAGAACCAATTTCGAGACCAGGGGCAATTGCTGATTCATTCGAACAGAATAACGAATGCTCGTACGTTCGGAATTTCGGTAAACCAAGACGCGGCACGCGAAAGTAGCAGCCGACCGCATCCTGGTCCTGCCCGCAACTTGTCGGAATTGAACACAAATTCACAGTGGCCCAATGGGTTGGCCAGCGGTGTGGTGTTGTCCAACAACATCGTCGCCTTCAATGTTCAGGGCGGAATACTGCTCAGCGGCGATGAAAATCTAAGGGGTGAAGCTGCTGGTCCTGCACCATTCGATCGGGTTTTCAACAATACCATCGTCGGAAACGCTGTTCAGGACGTAGGGATACGCATCACCAACGGTGCCAGTCCTACGTTGCTCAATAACGTCATCGCTTCACTAGGCACCGGCATATTCGCCGACGGAAACGCTACACCAGTCGTGGGAGCCACGATCTATAAGAACAACGGTGCCAACTCGCGGGGTCTGGTACTCCCGGAAGACTTCGCTATCATCCTCGGTCCCAACGAGCCACTGTTCGTAAACCAAAGCAAGGGTAATTTCTATCCGGCACGGTTCTCAAGAGCAATCGATAGTTCGATTGGATCCTTGCTGGATCGGGCCGATTTCGTTCGAGTCAAAGAGCCTCTAGGTATTCCGGTTTCGCCGATCCTCGGACCGAGTACCGATGGAACGGGTTTGTTGCGCGTAGACGACCCCGAAGTCGAGCCACCTGCGGGCTTCGGCGACAATGTGTTTATCGATCGAGGTGCCCAGGACCGTGCCGATTTCGCGGGTCCGACCGCATTCATAACGCAACCCCGCGATAACGATTCAGACGGTATCGATTTGAATCGGTCACTCTCCTATGTGGTGGTTCCCGAAGGGATTGTGCTGTCGAATTTCCGTATCGAATTCGCGGACGGCGTGGAACCAGCAGATGCCCAGGACG
>JANNPR010000610.1:0-4876 GCA_031400345.1 Planctomycetota bacterium
AGCACCACCTGGTACGATCGCGGGCGTAATCAAATTGAATGGGCAGTTCGATGTCATTTCCGGACTGTTTAGCGTCACCATTCAGGGACCCGTAACACGCACGCCTAAGATTAAGAGTGATGGCTCATTTACCGAGGTCAACCTTCCTCCGGGCAAGTATTCAATTAAAGCCTCGGGCATGCTTCAAGATGCGAGCACGGCCGTGGGGGAACTTCAGGATATCGAGCCCTCCCCGCCGGACAAGATCAAGAAGCACACCGTGTCCGTGGCCGTGCCCGTAATCAAAAAGCCCTAGTTCGTTTAACCCCGAGCCGCAGGCCACGACTTTGACTCTAGAACAAACGCAGCTGGCCTGACCGCGGAATTGATGGCCGGAATTGAGCGAAATCGTGCACAGGTAGTTTCTGATCAAGACCATATTTTCGAGCAAAGATATCAAAAAGTTGCTCAATCTGTTGTGCAATCGGTCCCGACCCCACCATTCTCGTGCCCCATTCAGAGTCATTGAGCTTGCCTGCACGAGTCTCCCGGATGAGCCCCTCAACTTTTTGTGCTTTGAGCGGTTGCGTGCGGCGCAACCATTCCCGGAATACGGGCTGAACCGTCAGTGGTAAACGCAATAAGACGAATCCGGCCGACCTTGCTCCCGCGGAACGGGCAGCTTCAAGAATGGCTGGAATCTCTGAATCGTTCAGACCCGGAATCACGGGCGCAACCAGAACTCTAGTCGGAACCCCTGCATCAGAGAGCAGCTTGATGGCACGCAGCCTAGCCGCAGGAATACTTGTGCTCGGTTCCATTTGTCGCGCGAGTTCTGCGTCAAGTGTGGTCACAGAAACGCTCACATGCACGAGACGCATCGAGGCCATCTCGCCGAGTAGATCGAGATCCCGAACCACTAACGCATTCTTAGTAATGATTCCAATCGGCAGTCGACATTCCAACGCAACTTTCAAGCACTGGCGGGTTAAACGAAACCGCCTTTCCGCTGGCTGATAGCAATCAGTAATACCTGAAAATACGACTACCTCAGGCTGCCAAGAATCTTTCGAAAGGAACTCGCGAAATAAATCCGGAGCATCGTGCTTCACGATGATCTTTGTCTCGAAGTCCATGCCGGCATTGAAACCGAGATATTCATGGCTGTTCCGGGCATAACAATAAGAGCAACCGTGCAAACAGCCCCGGTAAGGGTTGACGCTATATCGGAATGAAACATCTGGCGAGTTATTTTCAGTGACGATGCTTTTCGTTGAATCAGACAGATATTCAACCGGGCGGGAATCGAGAGTGCTGAGATATTCCTGATCCCATTCTAGTTGCTCTAAATCAGGCTCCCGACTCGTAGAGTGAAATCGGTTTGGTGGATCAATCTTAGAACCGTAACGACGAGATCTCTGCGGCTTGCCCGCTGGGCGATTTGAATCCATAGATTCATTTTAGAGGCGGGGATCATTTCTGGTAGGGTGGGACACCGACTACTACGCCCCTTGCAATTGTGAAATGAGCAAGTTGCCCTTATGATAAACTCGCCATGGCTAATTCCACGTATTCGCGTTTCATTCTGACCGTTGCCACGATCTGGGCTATCGGTACTTTGCTGGCAGCCGAGCCTGCTCATTCCTCCGACGAAGAACAAGTCGCGAGATGGATTAAAGACCTCGAAAGCGACGAGTTCGTAGTGCGCGACGATGCCACTCAGCAACTCATTTCGGCCGGGGCTGTGGCCATTGAACCGCTTCGTCGTGAGCTAGGACAGTTTAGCACTGAGGCGGCTCTTCGAGGCATGCATGTATTGCAGGAACTAGTCCGATCCGATTCGAGCGCCCTTCAAGAGAGTGCGTACGAAGCTTTGCAGACGTTAAGCACGGGGCCACCAACCCCACTTGCACGTCGAGCACGCTTGGCATTGGACGCCAGCGCCGAGCTACTTGCGGACCGAGCCGTAGACGAACTGGCGCGGTTGGGAGCCCACTTCGAACCGCCCGGATTCGCCAGAGGAAATATTGGTAACGAACGCCCCATGATTGTTGAAATCGGCGATTCCTGGCAGGGACGTGATGACGATTTGAGATTATTAAAGAGACTAAGGGGTGTCATTAGTGTCACTCTTTCGGGAAACCAAGTAACCGATCGCTGGATGACACAACTAGCGGAAATGCCCCATCTTACTCGCCTGCGAGTCTCACGCGGGAAAATCACTCGTGCTGGAATCGCCAGTTTGAAGCCGCTACGGCATCTGAACGACCTAACGTTTACCCGCACACCAATCGGAGATGATTCGATTGAGGACCTGTTGGCACTGCAAGGGACTCAGAGGCTGGAATTGTTTGGGACCCGTACTACCAAAGTAGGTGCAAACAAACTGAAAGTGGGTCTTCCATTGGTGGACCTGAAGTACCGAAACGTCTTCTTGGGAATTCAGTCGATGACGGGTGGGTTGAGTTGGTCGATCAAAGCGGTCGAACCCGACACGCCGGCGGCGCGAGCTGGTCTGCAGCCGGGTGACGTAATCAAGAAATTTGGCGGTCAAGATATCGCTGAGTTTGAGGCCCTGACCGCATTAATTGCGGCGCGCGAACCGGGTGATCGAGTGATATTGGAAGTCCAGCGCGATGCTGCCAACGGTGGCCAAGAAGTAGTCACCAAGACGGTCGTTTTTGAATGACCATCCTGGCCAAGGCAGTTATTGCCACTGGGGCTCCCTCTTCTCCAAAAATGCGGCCAGACCTTCTGCAGCCGCGTCGGTAGTTCGCGCGGTGGCACTCACTGCGGCGCCGACGGCTAACCATGTTGTAAGATTCTCGCCAATGGTTTCGTTCAACATTTTTTTGGTGAGTTGTAAGGACTCTGGGGCCGAGCTGGCACACTCGATTGCAATCTCATGTGCCCGGGCCCACACCAAATCTGGACTAACCACCTCGTGAAACAAGCCACATCGATGCGACTCAGCGGCTTCAATCAAGCGTCCGGTCAAAAGCAAATGTGCAGCCCGACCGGCGCCGACGCGGAAGTGCAACAGAGGAGCGACCAATCCAGCGACCAATCCGCGTTTCGGCTCGGGTAAACCGAACTTGGCCGAACTGGCCGCAACCACGATGTCCGACGCTAAGACCAAGCCGGTGCCCCCGGCGACAGCTGGGCCATTCACGGCCGCGATGATGGGCTTGGGGAAAAGCAACATGGTTTCGATCAACTCGCGGTACTGCACAGCATCCTTGTGCCATTGCAACAGACAATCCGGTTGTTGACTCGTATCCTGCATCTGCTGCAAATCCATACCTGCGCAGAACGAGTCTCCCGCGCCGGTCAAAATCACGGCGCGCACTTTTCGTTCCAAGTGGAAATCTTCAAATGCCTGCAAGAGCTGTGTCATCAGGTCCCGGGTAAGGGCATTTCGCTTTTCGGGACGGTTGATGATGATCGTGCCGCTTGGAACGTGCTTTTTAACTTTGATGAGCGGTTCCATTCGTTTAACCCCGAGCCGTAGGCGACGGCTTTATTTGTTTGGTGGCGTCCGTGATATTCACTGTCGCGGGGAGAGCCGGCAGCTGTATTTCTTCCAGAGCTGTGCCAAACAACTTTCCCTGCGTATCGATGCGCAGCGACAGGCTGGCTCCACCTGCCAACGAGTTATACAAGACGAAGTTCAATCCCCAAATGTTGGGAAGTTCAAATCGTTGCACGTTCGTTGCACCGGTAGCTGCAAAGAAACGACCGATTCGGTCTGGCGTGAGATGAGCCAAGAGGTGTTGATATCCAGCTTGGGTGAAGGCTACTACTCCGATATTGGAGTGGTTCCCCTTATCGCCACTGCGAGCCACTGCGATTTGTCCTAGGCGAATAGAGTCCGACGTCATTTCGCTACCTCCAGCCAACCTGCCGCGGAGTCTACCCTGACTTCAGGAACAATCCAATCGCGAGGCACCAGAGTCGGCCAATACGCGAACACCGGTGTTACATTCGGCCGTCCTGATGCATAGCCCGCCAATCCCGCAGGACCGCTCGTGATCAGCGGAGCCAACTCACGAGTAAATCGCTCGACGGCCTCGCGACGCGAATCCCGCACCGAGATCCGCATCACCACTTCGAACGGATCGACTGGCTGGGTCACAGCCTGTCCCATCCGAGTGCTTTCGTTGGCTCCTAGAACTTCGCTGTGGAAGTGTTCCAGAACGAGACCCGATGTTACCAGCCGCTCGCGGATGATTTCGGCACATTTTTGGGCTTTTGATAAGCTATCTGGCCCTACCACAAGCAGTTGACCGGTCGACGTGTATCCGGCTCGGTAAGCCAGGGATACCTTCAAAGTGTTTGGAGGTGAGCCGCCGGCAGCGCCGGAGACTCGCACGCGATCGCGAGCAATTTCCTGCAATTCGACCATCGTGAAGTCGACATCCACGTCGGGTGTCAAGTAATGCTGCGGATCACCGATTTCGTACAGTAATTGTTGAGCGACCGAAATTCGATCGACTGTGCCACCCGAGTGGTCCGGCTTGGTGATGATGGCGGACCCGTCTGCGGCCACTTCGGCAATAGGATACCCCACATTCGCCAAATCGAGATCTCGCCAACGGCTGGAGTAGGCGCCGGTGACTTGCGCCCCACATTCAATCAAGTGCCCGGCGACGGTGGCCCCTGCCAATGATTTCCAATTGTCCGGCAGCCACTGGTGGCGGTGAATACAGGGACCTAATGTTAAGGACGCATCGGCAACTCGTCCGGTAACGACAATTCGTGTTCCATCCGCCAGCGCGCCAGCAATTGGCCAAGCGCCTAAATATGCGTTTGCACTAACGATTTCGCCGCGGAGGTTCGACAGTGGTTGGCCGGTTTCTAAGTTGCAAAACGGCCACCCACGCATCTGGAACTCGGC
>JANNPR010000723.1:0-4038 GCA_031400345.1 Planctomycetota bacterium
GACCGGGAAGCTGATCGTTTACTCGTATATCGAGCAGGGGACCATTCGTCACGAAACTGTGTCCAGCTTTGAGTCCCTGCTTCCACGAGTCGTAGGAAAAACCTTCCGATTGATAGACGTAAACACGCCCAAATCCGAGGGGCACTGGATGAACACCGGATGCCGTTCCGGCCGTCGGTTGTAGACGAAAACCGCAGTTAAGCAGCGCATAATATGTCTGGAATCCAAAGTCGATCCATCCCCATTCAGTGAACCCTTGGTCGTTCATATCTAACTTCATGTACTTCGATGCCGCTTCGATCGTCCACTTGGGAAATCCAAACTCCGTTTCCCAGATGTGATTATTCGCCAATTCGAACAAATCGACTTGCATTACTGGGACAATCATGATGGACCAAGGCCACGAGTGCTTTTCCAAATCGATCAACGCGCCTTCGGCGTGGACTTTGTCGGCAATTCGTTTCACCGGAGGCGCCATGTCGTCGAGAGGTTGCTTGTGCCCGATGACGACAAACGCGCCAAGTGTGTGCTGCTTGCCACCAACAGTGAAAAGTTCGTATTCCGTATTTAGCGGATAGATCAAGTGGGTCGAATCGACACGAATTGGTACCGGCTTGATGTCACCCACCTTCACGCGATTCCCGCTGACGGGTCCCGCATCGGCTGTCGTCACCCAGTGTGATAACGGAAAGGCGATGTTTAAATCTTCGGCCAGAATGGCGTTGGGTACCTCATGTAGCGGCCGGTGGGAATGAGTGTCGCCAGAGTACCATTTCAACTCCGCCATGGAGATCCAGCGTTTGAGCGGGATTTTAATTTCCTGATTATCAATTGCGACGTCGACCAACTGTTCGAAGGGAATGTACTCTTTTCCACGCTCGACACGGATGCGATACGCACCGCGGGGTACCTCCACGACGAATGGGTGCGCCGACAACGTCACGTGCATTTCCAGGCTCTTGGGATTTGCTTGCCGCTTGTACTCGACAGCGGAACCATCTGACGAATCCGAGCGGGGGAAGTACCAAGTTCCATCCTTAGCTTGGACATAGATGCGGGCGGCAACCGCTTCTCCCGTGCCCTCCTGGAAAATCGCCCCGCGAAAACGGATATTTTGTTCATCAGCAAACACAAACGAGCTGAGTGCGATGATCAAAAAGCAGTGAATAAGGCTCAACTTGACCCGGAGGTGGATCTTGTCGAGATTGGGCAGCAATTTCGTCACGGCATGAACTTTCGAAGTCTGTGGAGTCGGAAAGATCGTAAGCATGAGCACCCCAACTAATTAGATGACACACACCGCATCAAAAGACAACGTCGCAAAACACTATCGTCAACAGGTCGGAACAACTAAATGTCCCTTAGCAGTAATCATTATTCAACTCGCCGCGCAATTCCGGATGATGTAGACTAAGGCTCATCGTTTGCGAATCTCCAATCGAAGTGGTAGGCACTCCGTATGGCAACTACAACGGGTGGCACGTCCCTGACGATGGGAGCGTAAGCGACCAAGGAAGGGCGTGGTGAACACCCGCACGCCTGGGCGTTGAAGTGTTGAGCGGTAAACGAAGGCGTTGTTCGCCTCAATAGTATAGCGGCTTCAGCACTACCCAGAATTACGTTACTGTCGAAGTAGCGCAAAGCCGTTAAACCACCCGGGCAAGCCGGATGGCGAAAACATTACAGCCTACCACCACGGATAATTGGTCGAACGATATCATGATGCAACCGCAGCTGAACTCTGAAACGCATCGGGCATCACACGCTTCGAATGCAAATAAGTCGGCATTTTCTCCCGGCTCGCAGGATCTCATCCGAGTAGGGTCTCGAAGATGGTTTCTGCAGGCCGGTCTGACGGGCGTTGCGGGCCTTTCCGTGTCCAGCATGCTTCGGTCACAGTCGCTAGTTCAAGCCGCTGGAGATTCAGGTGAACGGCGATCGTTGATTCTGTTTTGGCTTTCGGGTGGCCCGAGCCACATTGACATGTGGGATCCGAAGCCTGACGCGCCTCGGGAAATCCGGGGGCCGTTCGGCTCAATTTCCACCAGAATACCCGGCGTACAGTTCTGTGAACACCTGCCCAAGCAGGCTTCAATTCTGGACAAGCTAACCGTGATTCGGTCGATCGATTGTCGGGCAAGCAACCACACTCCGATCACCATGCAGGCTGGCAACTCGTTAGCCCGGCGGACGGATGACGGTAACGACGGCGGAGGTTATCCGTCCATGGGGTCCGTGGTCGCGAAATTCCGTGGACCGATCGATCCGGACATGCCTCCCTTTGTCGGGTTGTCGGAAAGCTGGAAGGCGGACGTTTGGGAAGCGGGTCAAATGGGATCCGATTACGCACCAGTCAAGGGAAGCGAATTGGCTGGGCGATTCGGTATGCCAGCCGGAATCCAACTAGACCGTCTGCAGGATCGCCAATCTTTACGACGACAATTTGATCGGTTGCGAAATAAGCTCGACCGCGATGACACCATGGGCCGCGTGGATCACTACTCGCAACAGGCATATGAATTGGTGTTGAACGGCAAGGCTCAAAAAGCCTTCCAAGTTGATGATGAAGCGCCGGAATTACGTGACGCATATGGCCGCGACTCAATTGGCCAAAAGGCATTGCTTGCCAGACGGCTGGTGGAGTCTGGCGTTCGGTGCGTTTTAGTCAGTGGCGCCTGGGGCTACTTTGACCACCATGGTGATGAAGTTCAGTGGGGCGGAATTGAAAAGGGACTCAAGCCACTATTGCCGAGCGTCGACCGAGTCATTCATACATTGGTGACTGATCTCGAAAGCCGGGGTTTGCTCGACTCGACCCTAGTGTTGATGATGGGGGAATTCGGGCGAGGTCCCGTGATGACCAAAACCGCCGGCCGTGATCACTGGACAAATTGCATGTCGATGCTTTTGGCGGGCGGTGGTCTTAACCACGGTCAAATCATCGGTAGTACGGACGCGAGAGGCTACGGGATCAAAGACCGTCCTGTGAGCCCCTCGGATTTAGCCGCCACGGTGTTTGAGCATTTTGGCATTCCACTAGGTTCGCACTGGGTAAACCCGCAAGGGCGTCCTATCCCAATAGTTGTCGAGGGCGGGCAGCCGATCCGTGAGTTGGGCTAGGGCCTTCGCGAAGTAGTCGGCCCACTCCGTGTGCCTTGACGGCACACGGTGTGTGCCTACTACAACGACTTGCACCAGCGGCACCACATTTCGCGAAATGCGGCTTCCAATTCGCGGGTGAATAAGGGTGGATTTCCCAACCGGCACGTCGCAAATCGCTCACGAAGAGAAGCACGGATGTGCGCCAATTCAAGCTGCGCGCGGCTCCACCGATTTGCTAGGTCGACGTATTCGTCGGCGGATTCGGCGATCCAGTCGGTGAGTCCCAACTGCGTCAAGGCGGCGGAGGTCTGGCGACCGAACGATCGATCACCACGCAGTGTCAGGAAAGGCACTCCCATCCAAATGGATTCACATACCGTCGTCCCGCCGTTTGTTGGAAACGTATCGAGGCAAATATCGATTTCACCATAGACCGATAGATAATTGCGATAGCCATGTGCGCGAAGCGATACATCGCGAAATTCCAACTGTGCCTCATTTGCTCCCGATTCCACAAATTGTTGGCACAGCGACGCAGCCACCTTTCCGGTCAGCCCTCCGCGAAATAGCAACAGGCGTGACGTTGGATTGTCACCGAGAATCTTTGCCCAGACCTTCACCACCTCATTGTTGATCTTGGCAATGTTGTGTGGAGATCCAAATGTGATGCGGCCCTGATCAAGATATGGCAGTGTCCCCACATCAGGGCAATCGTTCGACGGCATGAAGCAAGCCGCGCAAGGCAACCGATATAGTTGTTCTATTTCCCGCACCGGTTCGGCGGGCGGATTGAGTACCGCGTCCGTCAATATGTAGTCGAAGGCTCGAAGGCCGGTCGTCGTTGGATAACCCATCCAGGTTGCCAGAATGGGAGCCGGTTTCCGAGATAAAGCAGTGAGCCGATTTCTCGCCGTGTGTCCGGCCAGATCGACAAGG
>JANNPR010000734.1:0-2674 GCA_031400345.1 Planctomycetota bacterium
CGCAAGCGAGGTCCGCGAGAATTGCCTCGCTTGCGCTTCGGGTTGGTATGCCTTCCAAGGCGTTCCCACTTAAATCCCGCGGTGCGGCGATCGTCTCTGGTCTAAACCCAAGGGGCAACTCCTCCGTATTCTCCGCAAACCCAGGTGCCAGTATACTTGTCGATCCTTCTCACGAAATGAGAGCGTTGGGTTGCCCTGAGTTGTCGAGGAACGCTAACATGCCTGACACGTTTGATCCTTATCGGGAAGCATTGATCATGGAGGTCACCACCATCTGGCCCGATGAGTACGATCATTTGGAATCCAGGCAAAAAGCGCGCATTTCCGATGCTTTGCATCGAGACCCGGAAAGCTGCCGCAACATCGAATACCTGCGAACCCATACGGGGTTTTGCCGCCAAATCACGGTGACGCCCGATGACATAGTGCGGCTGGGCTAGGTTTCAAATAGATCGCGGAACGAATTCTCGTGGCTGCTCAAATTGCAAAAATCCAGGTAGCTCTAGGTGAACGCAGTTACGAGATTGAAATTGGCCCCGACCACCGACTTAGCATCGGTTGCTTCTTAGCTAGCCGAATTCGCGTAACCCATGCGGTATTGATTACCGATTCTAACGTAGTCCAACCTTACGCCGACGCTGTCGCCCAATGCTTGGTTCAAGCCGGAGTGCGGACGGATACTCTGATCGTTCCGGCCGGTGAAGGAAGCAAGACCATCGAGTGCGCTACTCAATTATGGAACGAGATGTTGAGGTGTCGAACCGACCGAAAATCGGTTGTGATTGCTTTAGGGGGCGGAGTTGTCGGGGACCTGGCAGGATTTGTTGCCGCCGCCTTTGCCAGAGGGCTGCCGCTGATTCAGGTACCCACCACATTGTTGGCTCAAGTTGATAGTAGCGTTGGCGGAAAGGTCGGGGTAAATCTCCCACACGCGAAAAATGTCGTAGGCGCGTTTTGGCAACCGCGGGGAGTCCTGATCGATACCAGTACTCTAGCCACTCTCCCTATACGTGAGTTTCGCGCCGGTTTGGCAGAAGTCATAAAATATGGAGTGATCCTGGACGCGGACTTCTTCACTTATATCGAGTCCCATATCCCGGAGATTCTACGTCGTGAAGCCGACATCATGCGGCACATCATCTCCCGCTGTTGCCAATTGAAAGCCGAGGTCGTCCAACAGGATGAACGTGAAGAGTCGGGGATGCGCGCCGTACTCAACTACGGACACACATTTGGCCACGCGATCGAAACGGTAACGGGATATATACAGTACTTACACGGAGAAGCTGTCTCTATCGGAATGGTGTGTGCCGCAGCATTGGCGTCGCTGATGGATCGGGTTGATGCAGACTTTTGCCAGCGCCAGAGAACGCTTCTCAGTGCATTTGGATTACCGGTCCAATTGGGTTCACTTGACAATGACGCCCTGATTGCGGCAATGCAACGTGACAAAAAAGTCGAACACGGAAAGTTGCGTTTTGTGTTGCCAACTCGCTTTGGGAATGTTGAGCTCGTTGACAACGTCGACCTGCTGCTCGTGCGACGGTCCTTAGACCTCGCCCGCGAATAACTCGCCAACGCGAGGCCGCGAGCGTAACCCTTGGTCAACCGGACAGCAGGAACTTCGAGCTTAGAGACCTTCGGCGCTAGGTTTCTCAATTCGTCCTGTATTTTCTGCGTTTCCGGGCTTCGGGGCAGATGCAGGCGGAGCTGCGAACTCCGCAGGAGTCGTAAACTTCTCCTCGCCACCGCAGCCACTCAGTGACGTCAAAAACACTGGACAAAAAGTAATTGCCAAAAGGCAAGTGACAAAACGTTTCATTATTGTGATCCTTGGACAACAAAAACTCAGGGGCGCAGAGTGCAATATTCTGCGCCCCTGTTTCATGTCTGACTATGTCTCACTGCGCTGACAGCATACGGCTCATGGGAAAATTGAACTATCCTGAGTCTGGCCGTCCTGAATGCCGTTTGCGAAAATGTACTGGGCGAAATTTGCTGTCTTGGCTAGTCCTTTTACAGAACCATCTGCCAAACAAAACTGAGCAATACCAGGATGGTTGGAGTCGTACTTGTACCATTCTCCCAGTCGGCTTGCGCGAACCAAACCGTAACCTGTCGGCAACGCGCCGGCACCGATCCAACCATATGCGAATGCAAACATATCCTTGTAAGTACCGGTATCTCCGCCGCCCAACGCTTCGCCAAATAACAACGTGTTGCTGGTTCCATCGAGCACACTCGCCATGTTGGTCTGGCCGTTGGGATACACCAAGCCGTCGCCGCCAAGCCGCGTATTGGGATCGTAAATGAACCACGTGCCGAAGTTCACGCCGTAACTCATCGAGGCGATTTGAAAATTGGGGTCGCTGGGCTGGGGATCGGCACGCAACGAGCGATTCACTTCACTGGGACAAAGATAGACAGGCACTTTCGTGCTGGCGACGTTGCCTTGAACGCTGTAGGGCAGGCCCCAATTGATCAGATCCTGAAGATTCGCCTGTTCCAAAAACGGCAACAAGCGAGCTTGAACCGACCAACTGTCCCCCGTGACCCCGTACGGATAAAGGCCCCCCGGCGGGAACGACAGATACGTGTCGTGGTAATTGTGAAGTGCCAAGCCCATTTGCTTGAGATTGTTGTTGCAAGACATTCGGCGGGCCGCTTCGCGGGC
>JANNPR010000747.1:0-1745 GCA_031400345.1 Planctomycetota bacterium
GGTCGTGATCGAACCTTTGGAAAATGCAGTTCAAGTTACCACTCCTGCCGTTGAATCAGCGTCTCTTCCCGCCCCGGAAACAAAACCGATATCGGCCGCCTCCGCGAAGCCCGTAATTCCGGCCGACGACAGCTCTACCGAGTTCGATGTTAGCGCTTGGCTGGATGAGGCTGACAAGGTTGAGCAAGCCCGGCGTCGATCGGATCCGGATACGCGACAGTTTAAGCTGGACGAAACCGATCGTTTAAAACTCGAGCAGGCCGATGCGGAAAGCGCTGCCGCATCCGGCGAAAACAAAGAGGCCCCGCGATCAAAGGTCCCGCCGAATAAGAATCAGACACCTGGAAAGCTCCCCCAACGTCAAAATTCAGCGACATCATCTCGCGAAGCTGCGGCGGATATGCTCAAAAAATACCTTCGTCCTCGTTAGCTATGGTGTCAAAGTCCATTCACTGTTACCTCGTCGATAAAGACGCACAAGGTAGAGTTAGCGCACAAGTCAGCGAATTGCCGCTGGAGCGGCTAAGTTACGATGGCGACGAAGTTTTGATTCGTGTCGAATCGTCGTCGTTGAATTACAAAGATGCACTTGCCGCGACGGGACATCCCGGAGTGGTGCGCCGGTTTCCGCACGTACCGGGAATTGATGCGGCAGGTGAAGTGATTGAAAGCAGCGATCCAACGTTTAGTCCCGGTGACAAAGTGTTGGTGACCAGCTACGAACTTGGAGCTGGACATTGGGGCGGATGGGCTCAGTATGTACGCGTGCCGTCAGCTTGGGTCGTACCACTTCCACCTGAACTTTCTGTTTATGACGCCATGGCTTTGGGCACAGCAGGTTTGACAGCTGCGCTGAGTGTCGAAGCACTGCAGAAGCATGACATATCGCCCAATAGCGGCGAGATATTGGTGACAGGCTCGACTGGCGGCGTGGGCTGCCTAACGGTCATGCTGCTTTCGCAGCTCGGGTATCAAGTTGTCGCGTCGACAGGCAAAAGTAGCTCAAGCGACAAACTTCGCAACTGGGGGGCCTCTCGCATCGTGTCGCGCGAGGATATCAGCGATCCATCCAACAAGCCCCTGCTGAGTCCCCGCTGGGCGGGGGCTGTCGATACCGTCGGTGGCACAACACTTTCCAACATTTTGCGCGAACTATCCTACGGTGGTTGTGTTGTTGCTTGTGGTTTAGTCGGTGGGACCGATATCCACACCACGGTCTATCCATTCTTATTGCGACGTTTAACGCTCACGGGTGTCGATACCGCAAACTATCCCATGGATCGTCGGCTTTCCGTTTGGAAGAAACTGGCGACCTCCTGGAAACTTGCGAGATTAAGGGACGTGACACGAGAGGTGGAACTGACAAGAGTCGGTGAGAGTGTCGCGCAGATCCTTCGCGGTGAAATCGCAGGACGTGTTGTTATTGATGTGAACCGCTGAACCTCGGGCTCGTAAATGTTTGAAGTCTTCGATCACACAGCCGATCTAGGGCTACGGGTGCGAGCTGCAACATTAGAACAGCTGTTCGAGGAAGGTGGACGTGCCCTGTTTTCCGTCATTGTTTCCAGCCTAGATGATGTTCAGTTACTGACGACGAAAAAACTAGACCTTTCTGGTGATCAAATCGACTTCCTATTTTTCGATTGGCTTAGTGAGCTGATCTACGTTTTCGAATCAGAGCATTTGGTCTTGTCGGCATTCAATGTAAAAATTCAAAACGGCGTTCTGGAAGCCACTTGCCGCGG
>JANNPR010000785.1:0-4029 GCA_031400345.1 Planctomycetota bacterium
CTTGCGCCTTGTCTTCAGTTTGGTTCTGAATGGCGCCGTCTTGGCCCAAGTATTGAGAAGCCACAGGCACACTTTCCACGGCCACAGTCGAGTCGCCATTTCCAGCGGGTTGCTCGAGGATGACATCGCCGTCGGCGACGCTTTGTTGATTGGAACGGAGATCGAACGGAGGTAATTTCTCAGCGATGCTGGTTGAAGAACGCCGTTTGACGCTCTGTAGATCCGGCGGCACCACTTCATCCGTTTCCGCGTCCGCCAGCGTATCGTGAGGTTTGTGTTGATCGTTGTCGTGAGCCTTGTCTGGATGCATGTCCTCGGCTTGAGACTTGGCTTCGACGGCGGCGTCGTGGTCCAAGTGTCGAGCGTCCAGAGGTCCACTTTCCCCCTCGGCGATTGGGTCGCTATTCCCAGCAGGCTGACCGAGTGAGATATCAACGTCGGCGTTGTTATCGCCTTCGGAGCGAAGTGTCCGATCGGGATTCGCCACCGAATCCGTCTGACTCGATTCGCCTGAACTTAGACGCTTAACCGACCGGCGAACTGGTGCACACCAAACTGGCACTTGATTCCCTTCGATGTCCAAAGCTTTCACATCGACTTGATGGGTGGCTTGAACTGTGGGTTGCGAGCCCCGTGAGGTGAATCCCGGTAAATAATCAAGGGCTGGTATGGATGTCGGGGGGGGGGGCCGGTGCTGCCTCGTCTGCGTCTGCGGCTGCGAATCGTCAGAAGAGCCTTGAACTGCCGCGACGGACTTTGGATTCTTGCCAAAGCCATACAGCAATAGGGTGCACCCAGTCAACGCTGCGAAGGCCGTGGTTAGTCCCAGCGCCGCAATCGCACGACCACGAAGCGAAATCCAATACTTGCCGAGCATATACCGTCCATGGTATTAGAGATTGCAGTCTGACCGCGATCCATCGCGCAAATATGCCGTCTTTCGCCCCATCGACTCGTGCGGCAGGACACGATAAGCGAATTTGCAGGTTTATCGAAGTCTTCTCCAGCATGAACCGCGGTTTCATTATAGGCGGTAAGTCCGGAACCGAAAAAAGCAAAAGGCCGGTAAACACCCCCTGTTCCGCATGAACCACCAACAAGGAAAAGTCCCCTGCCACAGCACGATTCTGCGACTAACTACCCAGTGACAACCCGCTTGGCCGACCGAACTTTGGGAGTCGGTATTTTTTTCGCGCGCGTCCGGCGAGCTTTAGCTGGCGGCTCCGGTGAATCGCTGACACCGACTTCAAGATCGATCCCAAATAGCTCACCGAGATCACTCCCGTCCAGCGCACTCGACGTACCGACTAAACTATGCTCCAAGTTCTCCGCGGTCACTGCCCGCGAAATGAGTTCCGAGTGGTCAACGTTTCGAAGCATAAACAGCAATTCCGGCGAGGTGTCTAATCGCACGCCAACGCCATACATCACCGCAGCGATGTGCTTACAGACGCCGGCATCGTCCGGACAACTGCATTCCATTGTGATTTCGCGCCGCTGGGGAAAGAGGCCGCCGTCGCGCCGGGCGAGGCGCTGCATCACACCCTCGTCGAAACGTCCTTGCAGCAAATCGAGCAACGAGTGAATCGACTGCGCACAATCCCGTTGCAGCGCCTTCCATGTTTTGGGGGCCAACGCTTTGATGTTGATCCTCACTTCGTATGTCTCCGAGCCAGCCACGATCGAATTCACTATCCCAGGTTGAATGTGCAAGTCGACCACCGATCCGTTACCTAGATACGTACGCCCACGTGACAGGCGATTGGAGATATCACTGTAATAATTTAGATTATCGCACCAAGCTTGTCCCCAAAACTTGGTTGACAGTTTGCGACCGTGCACCTTTACCGGCGAAAGCTCGCGCCCTTCCTTTTTCGCTTTTTTCTTAGCAAATTGGGCTGCTTGCGCCAGCCGTTGCCCGACCGGCACGTAAGGATTCCAATCGCGATACATGAAATGACTCCTTTCACTCTGATTCAACATGACGCGCTTCATAGCGTAACTGGGACTGGAGTGCAGAATCAACGCCAAATCAATCACTTGTCGCTCGCCCAAGATCGAGCGCGACAAATCGCATTAATTCGTCATCATTCATTTCGGTAAGCAGTGTCTCTCGCTCCTCGTTCAGAATCTGGTCGGCTAGCGCTAGCTTGTCGCGGATCATGGCATCGATACGTTCCTCCACGGTGCCGCGGCAGACAAATTTGTGAACCAGCACATTGCGTTTCTGGCCGATGCGAAAGGCGCGGTCGGTAGCTTGATTTTCAACTGCCGGGTTCCACCAGCGATCAAAATGAATCACATGTGACGCCGCCGTGAGGTTGAGACCGCTTCCTCCAGCTTTCAGCGAAATTACCATAAACGGGCGCTGCGAATCGCTTTGAAACGTTCGTACAAGTTCTTGCCGCTTCTTTACCGGCGTGCCACCATGGAGCACAAGTCCTTCGCTACCGAATACCGAGGCAAGAAAGCTGGCCAAAGGTTCCGCAATCGACTGGAACTGCGTAAACACCAGTGCCTTTTCCTGGCGCATCGCAATTGGCTCGCAAAGCAGTTTGAGGCGCTGAAATTTATCGCTGGCTTCCGCGTCGAAGTCGGTGGCGTGAAGGTACTGAGAGGGGTGATTGCATATTTGCTTAAGCTGTAAAAGGGTCGAGAGAACCAGGCCCCGACGTGCGATTCCGTCAGCCGACTTGAGCCGTTTCGCCAACTCCTCTATCGAATTTTGATACAGCGCGGCTTGCTGCTTGGTGAGTCCGCAGTCGGCTCGCATTTCGGTCTTCTCAGGTAGGTCGGGAACTATTGCCGGATCGGTCTTAAGGCGTCGCAGAATGTAGGGACGCACAAGCTGCCGGAGCGATCCAAAACCCTGCGAGTCCTGTTCTTTGTTAAGCCGTTTGATGAACTTCTTGAATTGGGACGGATTGCCTAACAGGCCGGGACAACAGAAATCAAATATCGACCATAAATCTCCCAAATGATTTTCAACCGGCGTTCCAGTGAGAACGATCCGTCCCGCCGATACGAGCGACTTAACGCTGCGAGCTTGAGTGGAGGAGGCATTCTTGATCGCTTGTGCTTCGTCGAGAATGGCGAGCGACCATGAGACCTGTGTCAGCCACTTCTCTTTCCGGACGAGGCCATAAGTGGTCACCACAAGGTCGTATCCCGCCAACTCCTTTTGGGGATCTTTGGCGATCTGTGCCAACATTTCGGGGTTAGATTCGCTACGGTGGGCAAAAAAAGCGGCTAGATCTGGTGCGAAACGAGCCAGTTCCTCGCGCCAGTTGCCGAGCAGCGACGCTGGCACCACCAGTACGCTTGGCATGGAGTTTTTGACTTTGCGATTTCGCTTTCGCTGCAACAGAAGATCAATTAGCTGAATGGTTTTTCCCAGACCCATGTCGTCTGCCAGGCAGGCACCGAGTCCCAACTCGGTCATAAACCACAACCAATTAACGCCCTCTACCTGATAGGGCCGCAACGTTGCCTGCAGGTCCCGGCCAGGCACACAGGCTTGAGATTCCTGGGGATGGCGAACCCGCTCAAGCGTTTCGCGTAGCCAGTTGCCAGCCGTTATGCGCGACCAGGCATTGACCTGTGCCTCACCGCCATCGGTATCGTCAAAACGAACCCCGGCGAGCAGTCGCATGCCCTGCAGGAAGCTAATGCCATCGGGATTTTCATGCTGAATCAGTTTCCAATGGTCGAGTGCTTGCTGAAGTTTTTCGCGGTCAACCTGCACCCACTTGCCTCGCAACAAAACAAGGTTCTCGACGCTGCCCAGCAGCAATTCTCGCTCTTGTGTGGTAAGAGGATCGCCCGTGAGCGAGAGATCGATCCGAAAGTCCATCAAGGAGTCCAGACCAAGCACGCTGACCGGCAAATCACCAATACGCACTTGGACCTGCAGTTGCGGCGGGCGACGTGCCGACCACCAATCCGGCACGCGCACCACCACCCCGGCGTCCTCGATTCGCGGAATTTCAGCGAGAAAGCGATATGCCTCGCGTATCGTCCAGGCTTGCG
>JANNPR010000823.1:0-1779 GCA_031400345.1 Planctomycetota bacterium
CAAGACGTTTTTTGGGAAGTGATATGGATTCCCCGCGTTTTTATGGTCCGTCTTAATCTTAACCTTAATCTTAATCTTAATCTTCCCCCGCCTCTTCACTGGACGTCGCATCCCATGCAAGCCTTCGACCACGAAAAACTGAACGTCTATCAATCGTCCATCAAGTTCGTTGCATGGTCATCGGAACTTCTTCACGACATCGCGACGAGCCAAGCAGTTCACACGCAGCTGGACCGTGCCTCAACCTCGATTCCGTTGAACATCGCCGAGGGAAATGGAAAACACACGCCAGCTGATTGTTGTCGTTACTTCGATAATGCTCGTGGCTCGGCACTGGAGTGCGCCGCTAGTTTGGACGTTCTCGTGGCCAAAAACTTGGCCAATGATTTGATTGCAAGTGAGGGGAAGAAATGGTTGCTCGAAATCGTTTCGATGTTGGTCGGACTGATCCGTGCAAATTCTGAGAGCCGTGTTATCTGAGCTGTCGTCGGAACGAATCGGTCGGACGGACGGGGAACAGAGAGATTAAGATTAAGATTAAGATTAAGATTAAGATTTAGAACCAGACAAGATCAGATACCAGATTACCTCAGATTTTTTCAGCAGATCTTTTTTCAGAAAGTGTAGCTAGTGCTAAAAGTCAGAAGAATCCTGGTGACCGGTGGAGCGGGCTTTCTTGGCTCCCATTTATGTGAGCGCCTGGTGGATGCCGGTCATGACGTAATTTGTCTGGATAACTTTTTTACGAGCCAGAAGAGTAACGTTGTACATCTGCTTAGCCGGCCCAATTTTGAGCTAGTCCGGCATGATATTACCGTACCGATTTGGCTCGAAGTGGACGAGATTTACAACTTGGCTTGCCCGGCTGCGCCTGGACATTACCAGTTCAATCCGATCAAGACGATGAAGACATCGGTGCTGGGTGCGATCAACATTTTAGGAATGGCTCGCCGCTGCGGTGCCAAAGTGCTTCAGGCTTCGACCAGCGAGGTTTACGGTGATCCCGAAGTCCATCCACAAGTTGAATCGTATCGCGGCAGCGTCAACCCGATCGGGGTGCGAGCCTGTTATGACGAAGGAAAGCGAGCAGCCGAGTCCCTGTTCATGGACTATCACCGAATGAACCGAGTAAATATTCGTATTGTGCGCATATTCAATACATACGGTCCGCGGATGCATCCATTCGACGGACGTGTCGTATCGAACTTCCTGAGACAAGCACTGGGTGGCGAGGAAATTACCATTTACGGCGATGGTCAACAGACACGTTCGTTCTGCTATCGGGATGATCTGGTGGAAGGGCTGATCCGCATGATGGACGGCCCCAATGAATTCCTCGGTCCAGTAAATATTGGAAACCCCGACGAATTCACGATCAAGGAATTAGCCGAGCTGGTTTTGGAATTAACGGGGTCGTCGTCGCGGCTCGCCATGCAGCCGCTCCCGTCGGACGATCCCACTCGGCGTCGTCCCGACATCACGCTTGCCAAGGCGCGACTTCGCTGGGAGCCCGTTATTCCGTTAAGAATCGGCTTAGAAAAAACCATCGAGTGGTTTCGGACCATCCACGTGGAAAACTATCGTCCGCCGACGCCGAACTACTGAGTGCTAGTGGCTAGAGGAGAGTTGTCAGTGGTTAGTGGTTAGTGGTCAGTGGTTAGTTCGACCAGAGGAAGGTGGAACCACAGAGGACACAGAGGACACAGAGGTTGATGCAGAGGGATCCCTTGACGGAAAAGGTGATTGGATGTGCGTTAGAAGTGCATCGCACTCTAGGTC
>JANNPR010000825.1:0-1775 GCA_031400345.1 Planctomycetota bacterium
ACGCGGATTTCCGAAGGCAGTTAATCGTTCGTACCAGGAGCAATGCGATAAAGAGGATTCAGCAACACTAAGGTAGAACACTACAAGTCCTTGAAGCTGTTTTGCGCGGACTCTCATAGTATCATTGAATCCGCACTTAAACCGCATCCGCCCCATCTTGCTGCCGATTCAAGTTTAACCCACTTACACTACCATGATGTTTTGTAAGGACCGAGCATTGCTAAGCTATTACGTGCAAGACGAAACACAGCGGCTTTCATCCCGATTCCGCTCACTACCGATAAGGTGGTTTTATGAAACGAAACGTTAGGCAACGCACAGGAAATAACCTACCCTCTCCCCGCGCCCCGCACGGCACGGGGGAAAGGGGACGCATGATCATCGCGATTCGAATTTTTCGCGAGCGTCGCCTCAATGGATATTGCCTCGCATTCTTGGGAATCGTCGGGGCGTCTTTGCTTGCACTCGTGAGCAGCGCCAACGCGGAAGACTGGCCGCAATTCCGCGGGCAGAACGCCAGCGGAGTATCTCCATCGACCAAACCGCTACCTGTCGAGTTTTCTCCGTCCAAGAACCGACGTTGGACGGCCAAGATTGGGGACGGGATTGGCTCACCAATTGTCGTCAAGGGCCGGGTCTATGCCACCGCCATGACGGGCGAACAACAATTGTCCGTGTTCGCTTTCGATGCCACGACTGGAAAGGCATTATGGACGCGCCCCTTCGATACGGGAAAACTACCGCGGATCACACCTCCCAATAGCCATGCTTCGTCGACGCCCGCCAGCGACGGCGAGCGCGTCTATGTTCATTTCAGCACGCTGGGGCTGCTGGCTCTCGACGCGGCGACAGGAGAAAAGGCTTGGCAGTTTCAACTTCCCGTTCCCGCTTACTTGATGGACTGGGGGTCAGGCGCCTCGCCGATCGTCTACAAAGACCTAGTGATTTTCAATCAAGACGACGATCTCGCCCCAACCCTGTTTGCCATAGATTCAAATTCTGGTCAGCTTCGCTGGAAAACGCATCGCCCGGAAATGCTCGCCGGTTATTCGATTCCTGTCCTTTGTGATTCGGCAGGTCGCACGGACTTAGTCGTCGCTGGCAGTGGCAAACTGAAAGGTTATGATCCAGCCACGGGTAGCGAGCGTTGGTTCTGCAATTCGTTGCTCCGCACGATCATGACTTCGCCAGTCGAGCGTGACGGCGTTATCTACGTTGCCGTGCAAAGCTACGGCGACGAAACGCGCACCTTGAAATATGCCTTACTCGAATGGCTCGACACGAACCAGGACGGAATTTTGGCGCGTGCGGAAGTACCCCAAGAGTTTTGGGAACGATTCGATCAGTCCGATCGAGACAAAAATGGAATCCTCAAAGATACGGAGGTCAACACGGCGTTTCAGTCGTCGGAGAACCTGGTCGGCGGCGGCGCCACCATCCAGGCGGTGCGAGGCGGAGGCTCCGGAAATGTTACCGACACGCACGTTATTTTTAATTTAAAAAATCGGTCTCCCTCTAACCTTACCTCCCCTCTGGTTGTAGGCAATCAACTGTTTGTGGTCAAAAAGGGAGGGCTGTCTAGCTCATTTGATGCCACCACAGGTGAAACCCATTGGGAGCTGAGCCGTATTCGCAATATCGGCGACTATTACGGTTCGCCAGTTGCCGGCGACCACAAGATCTACGTCCCAGGCGAAAATGGATTCATCATTGTTTTGGAACAAGGACCAAGGTTGAAGATTTTGGCGAAGAACGACCTGGGCGAAGTATGCCTT
>JANNPR010000844.1:0-4409 GCA_031400345.1 Planctomycetota bacterium
AACCGGGACCGGTCCCACATTGGTTTCTGACGCCGCCTCGTGATTCCGAGGCGCGCCCCGAGACGGTTGTTGTTGCCACACTCCGTGTGCCGTCACGGCACACGGTGTGGGCCTACTACAGCGCGACGAACGAGCCTTCGCAGAGCGTGGAGTGGTTAGGGACCCATTTTCACGACCGGCGAGTCCACGGCGTTATGGTTCCATTTTGGCTTTGCCAGCGCTGGGTGAAACTCGTTTCGGACGCCAGCTTGATGGACGATGCTTCGATTGTGGGCGTCGTATCGTTAGGGGGCGACTTTGGGTTCTCACGTCAAGTTCCGGCCGTCGAAAGCGGCGCTATCACCGGGCTGTTGAAATCCATCATCATTGAAAGCTGGGTCAATGGATCCCGCACCACGCCCATTAAGATCATCGATGCGCCGCCAGATGAATCGCCTGATGAATTGGTCAACGCAATTTTCCGCGAGTTGGCGGTGCCGAGTTACGATGTGGAAATTGCCTGGTCTCGAGGTCAACGCTCCGTGGTCCGGGCTTTACGTCAGCCCGCCGATACGACTCACCGTCGACCGTTAGCTCACGGCGGCACTTGGGTTTGCACGGGCGGGGCACGCGGCATCACGGCGTACGTCTGCAAGGAGTTGGGCCAGCGGTTGGATCTGCGGTTGCATCTTTTGGGAACCGCTCCACATCCGACGGTGCCCGACGACTGGCGAGATCTGAACGAAGAAGGTGTGAAGAAACTCAAAGTTACCGTAATGCAATCGGCCCGATCCGATGGCCGCAGTCCCATGAAAGCTTGGCAAGACGTGGAGAAGGCGCTCGAGATCGACGCCACGCTCCGTGAATTTGCAGACTTGGGAATTTTCGCCCGTTATCACTCGTGTGACGTCGCCGACCGAGCGGCACTTTCCCACGTGTTACAGGAAGTCCGACAACAGTCCGGGCCGATCGAAGGCATATTGCACGGTGCCGGTGTCGGCAAAGATTCTCGATTCGAACAGAAAGAGCCCGAGAAAGTCGACAAGTGTATCGCTGCCAAAGTAGATGGCGCGGCAGCCCTGATGGAACTGACTTGGAGCGATCCGCTCAAGTACTTTGTTGGATTTGGATCGATTAGCGGCCGGTTTGGAGCCAATGGGCATACCGACTATTCGCTGGCCAACGATATGCTGTGCAAACAAATCGATTGGTATCGGCAACAGCGGCCAGATGTCTTGGCGGTGGGCTTTCACTGGCACGCTTGGGGCGATGTCGGAATGGCAACCAAGCCCGAAACCCGACTGGCGCTAGAAATGATCGACATGCAATTCATGCCGGCACGCGAGGGACTGGATCACCTTATCGCCGAATTAGAATCCGCCAGTCCCGAATCGGAAATTCTGATCACCGACGACAAATACTATCGCATGTTCTACCCCGCCGAGACCTTGCTCGAAGCCGATGGAGATCGGACCCACGATAGACAGGGCGATCCCAACAGAGGACTCCCCTTGCTCAATCGCGGGGCGTCGAATCTCAAGGAACACGGCAATATACACGAAGTTTCGCTGGATCCGACGGCGGACCCTTTCCTGTTAGAGCATCGCTTAGACAATCGACCTCTATTGCCAATCGTGATTGGGCTTGAATTCCTGAGCGAGGCCGGCTTGCATACGAAACCAACCCAGCATGTTACCGCACTGCGCAATGTGGAAGCGCTGTACGGTCTGCGATTCTTTTCAGACAGGCCGCAAGTCGTTCGCGTTCAGAGCGACACACTTCCGAACGGGAATGTAGCATGCGAACTGCGAGCCGATTTTCTAGCTCGAAACGGGCAACGGGTGGAAGGTGATCGAGTTTATTTGCGCGGAACAGTGGAGTTGGACAGCCGCCCCTGGATCGGACAAGACACGGATTTCGACGTCCCCAGTGGGAACTGGGAATCGGTCGAATATCCTCCCCAGAGTGCCAAGTTTTATCTGGGACCGCCGCTGCGATGTCTGCGGAAGATTATGGTTAACGATGATGTAGCGTGGGGACGCATCGTTGCACCGGCACTCGTTGAATTAACTGGGCCCAAACATTCGGTGGCAGGATGGATTGTCCCCAGCGCGGCTTTGGATGCATGCTTATTTGGTACCGGTATATTGGCTTGGCGACATGTACGTCCGGGAGCCGCTTTGCCTGCCTATCTTGGACTTCTGCGGTTAGGTCGACGTCCTCAACCGGGAGAAGCCTGCCATTTGCGGACGCAGTTCCGCCGCTGGAACGATATGCAAGCCTGTTTCGACTTCACGCTGTTCGGTAATGATGGCGACATTCTGTTGCAAGCCCAAGATTACCGTGTCGTCTGGCTGGCATGAACGATGTTCGTAAACTCCAATCGCTTGCCGCATTTGCTTTCGCCATCGGCGTATTATTCGGCCGAGTTCCACCGGCATGAATGCGAGCGGATGTTGGATGTGGGCTGGCATGCCGTCGCCTCGACTGGCGAACTGGCGCTTGCCGGCGACTTTATCACCCTCGATCTCTGGGGGCACCCGATTCAAATCCGCAATTTCGACGGTCAACTGCGGGCCCTGTGCAATGTATGCAGCCATCGACATTGCCTGCTGACTCATGCCAACCGCGGCAACAGTGACCGCATGCAGTGCCAATATCATGGATGGGAATACGCACAGGATGGAAAGACGGCCAGGATACCAGAAGCGAAAAACTTCGCGCCGTTCGATCGCGACGCGTTGTGTTTGCCGTCCTATCGGTTGGAAGTCTGCGGGCAAATAATATTCGTGTCTTTGGCAACCAGCGGGCCTAGCTTGCCAGAATACTTGGGCGATTACTACGAGCTGTGTGCCGAACGATTTAATGATCAATGGGTCCCATCGCTTTGCTGGAATCCAGACTATCCGGCAAACTGGAAAGTTCCGATCGAAAATTCGCTGGAAGCGTACCACGTTCCCTGCATTCATGCGCAAACGTTTCGCAATACCCCGGCCGAATCGGTCAGCGAGCACATTCTATCCGAACGATCCACGTCGTTCACAACCGATTTGCCGTTCCATCCCCATTCTCGAATGGACGCCTTGTTCCAACGGCTCGAAGGTTTCTTGATTCGCTCGCTGGGTGAATCCTGTACAGGTAAATACAGCCAGCACCACGTATTTCCCAATTTACTGTTTTCGTTTACCGACGCGATCAGTCTCTGCCATTGCATCCTCCCTACGGGGCCAACTACGTGTCGGGCAGTGGTACGACAATTCGGGCGTCTAGGACGAAACAAAAGTGCGCCGCAACGCAGGCTTGCGAAGTTTTGGGGAGGAATGGCGGCGGGAATCACCCGCAAAATTTTGCTCGAGGACCTGGCGCTGTTCGCGGATATCCAACGCGGCCTACAGGGCAGTCCTCATGTGGGAGTTCTTGGCCGATGCGAAGAGCGAATTCATTCATTCCAGGAATATCTCATGCAGCAATGTGGGCAGGAACGCGATTTGACGAAGGCGGATCCAGAGAGTCGTCGCCTTTCCCCGGCCGATGAAAGGGCAGCTCGTGATTGACTTGAGTGGTAAAGTGGCGCTGGTAACCGGTGCCTCACGCGGTATTGGTCGAGCCTGCGCTGTGCGATTGGCCGAGGCTGGCGCTGATGTCATCGTCAATTACGTTACTTCCCAGACACAAGCTCAGGAAGTTGCACAGGAAATCCAACGGTTGGGTCGCAGGGCAGCGACCGTCAAAGCGGACATTAGCGAATATGAAGACGTCGGCGCGATGATTGAATTCATACACAAGAAATTCGAACGCTTAGATGTTCTGATCAGCAACGCCGCCTCGGGTGGTTTTCGCTCGCTGTTGGACGCGAACGCTAGGCATTTCGAAGCCACCATGAATACCAATGTGCGTGCGCTTCTGAATCTGGCGCAGGCAGCATTGCCGCTACTTAAGCAAACGAATGGGCGAAGTAAGATCGTGGCGCTATCGAGCCATGGATCGTGGCGGGCATTGCCAGCATACGGATTGATAGGAGCCTCCAAGGCGGCGTTGGAGAGCTTGGTGCGTCATCTCGCGATGGAACTCGGTCCTCACGGTATTAACGTCAATACCGTTCTGGCTGGCCTGGTCGAAACAGACGCCACACGAAACATCCCGAACGCGGAAGCCATGTTCGAAGTCGTCCGCCAGAAACGTATGGTCGGGGAGCGTACGCTAACGGCGGAGGATGTAGCCGACGCCGTGATCTTTCTCGCAAGCTCGCGTTCAGACTTAATTCAAGGGCAGACCCTGGTAGTTGACGGCGGCGAGGGAATACGCGGTTAGAGGCGCTGATTGTGCATTAAAGATTGGGCACCAAAGTGTGCCATCTGCACGCCGCGTGGCGACTTGGCTTGGCTGATCACGCGCCACCAGGACATCCGCGCTGTGCTGACCGACAAGCG
>JANNPR010000883.1:0-3662 GCA_031400345.1 Planctomycetota bacterium
CTCTGGGATCTGTCGGATTGGGGTACGGTAATTGGCCGCCGCGGTATGCTTCCCGGAACCGCCGTCGGGAAAATGAACAGTGGTAACAAAAGCGAAATTACCGTTACGGCTATTCGTGAAACCGCGCCTAGCGAAATCCGCAGGGGGTTATCGAAAGGCGATCGATTGCAAAGCGTTACCCTTGGAAACGATACGCAAGCTTGGTCAGAGGTCCGGGAGTTTTTCGATGCGTTTTGGGCAATACCACCTGCCACTCCAGTCAGCCTAAAGGTTATCCGGCAGGGTAAAGAACTGAATATCCCGCTGCGAGTAGGACAAGGCGTCGACGAGCGGAAACCCAAGCTCAGCGTGTTCATTTCCGTACCCAGCCCTGATCAGCGACGTGAATGGGTCGCCTGGAGCCCAATGGGTCCCTATGAGGCGAGTGGCCGAGATGCCGAACGATTTCTGGGTTGGCAATTTAATACAGGTGACGGGGAAAGCCCTACCCGATTCGCCCCAGCCGAAGAATACCGCAAGACGTACTATCACGATGGTTTGGTAAGAGAGCTCGTCAGTCAGGGTGCGTTGTCGAAACGGCTAATGGATCCACCTGCGGCGATCACCTTACGTTTTGGTTCGGAGTCGCGACAGCAACAAGCTGCCGGCGAAGGTCTGATCATTCGCTCTCCGCCTCGGACAGTGCATATTCACGTCGGCGACTTCGCATCCGAATACATCGATTCGGTAGAGGTCGTTGTTGGCGATCGAATATTTAAGGCGAGCACGCCGCCGACAGACAACGAATGGGTAATTAATTTAAATGACCTAGAATGGAAGCGCGGTACTCAGCAGTATCGGTCGATCATTCGCACAAAAGAAACGCCAACGCGCCAGTTCATTCACGATACGAGTGTGCATTCCACACCCCTTCCGCCGCAAATCGAAAGCTCACATGCCCCACATCAAATCGTCGAAACCGCCAAATATCCGTTGGAAGTCGATATCGAGTCACCTAGTGATGAGCCACTGTTCGTTCGATGGTCTCAGAACGGTCGAGTCGTCGACCAGTCCGAAATGGAAACAGGCTCAGGTCGCTTAGAGCGTGAGTTGACCCTCGAGCCAGGCGACAACGTCATTGAGTGCCGAGCGGTGAATCGGGGAGCTCCACCAGAGTCACAAGATTCCGAAACCGCTGTGCGAGCCTTCCGTGTCACGTACCAAAAAGCCATTGCGCTGCCTCCAAAAATCACGGTAAGTCAACTGCAAACTTTCGATAACAAGACCGGTGAATGGAGTTCCGTGTCGCAGGAGTCAGACGAAAGCGACTGGGTCGTCAGTCGACCAAGACTGAGGATCCAAGGGACGATTCAGGCCGCCCAGCCGGTTAGTTCGGCTGGATGGGTGCATCAGACTCAACCGGGAACGCCATCAGTCCGTCAAGCATTAGCAACCGAAAAGGGAGAGGAAGCGAACGTATGGCAATTCTCGCAAATTGTCCAACTCGAACCTGGTAAACAACGGATCAACTTCTCTGCTCGGTCAGCCGATAGTGACGAAGCCACGTTCCCCCTTGTGGTGAACTTCCATCCGTCCCTACCAGAAATCGTTTTAGACGCCGAGCTTCATAGCAACTCGATTGATCGGGACGCTAACGACCCTCCCGTGGAGGTTCAGTTCGCGGGTAAATGGATTACGCCCGACCCGGTGTATCCGTTTGAAGCTCGCATCATGATCAATGATCAACCCCTGGCAACGCCGGAGATATCCCATGAGTCGCCCGAGTTTTCTGTGACGATACCACTCCAAGGAGGCCAGAATCGTATCCGAATGGAACTTAGAAACCGATGGGGTGCGAGGCAGACCAGCGATACGCGAGTTGTAAATTATCGCCGATTACCACGAGTATTGGCTGCCCGGCATTCTCGAGTTGGACGAGAGCCGTTTACGGAAGTGACGGCCGAAATCGAATCGCCCGCGGAAATTCCGCTAACGCAGATTCAAGTGGGGGGCCGCGCGCTAGATAATTCCACTTGGCGAAAAATCAAGACGGAAAAGTCGGTTACCGTTTGGCAAGCCACAGCCAGAAATGTTCCTCTACAGCCAGGAAAAAACACAATCCAAGTTAGCGCTGCGAACGGCGACGGGGGATGCCGCAAGAGCGTTCTAGTGGAGGCGTTCTATGACGCCAATTTCTGGAACCCGGCACAGATTGATGTGTTAAATGCCGCCCCTTCCACCAGCGTTGCTGACTCCGCTTTTGAGCTCAAGTTTCGGGTAAGCTCGGCTTCTCCTCTTCGCATCATTCGCGTTGATGTCAATGAAGTGCCGCTGCCACTAGCTAAGTTGACCGCGGGAGCTCCGCAGACCATTGCTGGCAAAATTGCTCGGGATATCGCTGCCAAACTGCTTTTGAATGAGGGGACAAATCGAATTGTCGTCGTCATCCAAAATGAAGGGGGCGAGTCTCACGAGAAACTCGAAATCAGTTACGTGTCACCCCCCGTGCGAATAAAAATCGCGAGTCTCGAGCCCGATGGATACCCGGAGAAGGCTCTGCAACCGATCGTCAACGGCGAGGGTCAGGTTGTTTTCGAAAAGCCGCTGACCTCGGGTTACGCGCGACTCAAAGGCACGGTCGAATGGAATCGACCAAGTACCCGTGAACGGGCCGCATCGCCGGAACTCCGGATCTGGGCGAACGGCTTTCAACAGGATCCGATATCACTGAAGGGCACAACCGCCACCAAAGATTTTAGTGCGGTGGTGATCCTTGGTGAATCAAAAAACAATCAAGTTACACTGGATCTGACCGGTGTTGCACAGGACGCGCAAAATCGGGTTGCCTTCACTGTGGATTGCCTGGAACCACAGCCGTCGCAACGTTTGCATTTGTTGATAATCGCTGCCCAACAACGTGATCCAGACGCCCTCATGCGCAGGGCACTTGCGGCGGTGCGAGCAGAAGTCGACGCAGACGGTAAACTCAAACAACCTCTCCGCGCCGCGGGATTCTTCCGCATCAACACTTACCGTCCGCTGACGAACTCCGTTTCATTCTCGGACGTCTTCCGATTGCTGCTCGAAGTCAAATCCGCTTTGAAGATTCCATTAGGCGCTGATTCAACAGGGCGGGTCAGACCGATTAACGACGTCGTAATGCTCTATTACGAAGGCGGTATACTCGTTCCGGAAAAGGAGCATTTCGTCTTACGGACCAGCGACCGTTATGATTCGCGTGATCGGTTCTCCGGGATCTCATCCGAATGGCTGGCGGAATTCTTCGATTCCATGCGAGGTGCTAAACTGGCGTTCATCGACGTCGAGACGGAGAAACCACCGTCTCAGATTCCCGTCACGGATTGGAATCATGATTCTCATGCGGCACTGCTGTGCTTTGCCTGGCCTCGGGGGGTGGACGCACCAGAGGATCTCCGCTTGATGCGTGCCTTTGACCAAGCACTCGGGACCGCCCGACGCTTGGGTGAAGTTGACGCAGAGCTTGCCAACCTGTCGGCGACGTCTCCAGGTCTGGACTATAACCGCGTTCTTCCGGAACGCCTCAAATCTCTGGTTCTGTTTAATAAGTAGTTAATGTCATTGTTTTCGTTAGGCCACTGAACGTTTTTTGAACCCGAAGGGTTCGCAGCTATTAGCCGGGGGTTGAGCGCAGCGATACCCCC
>JANNPR010000889.1:0-3812 GCA_031400345.1 Planctomycetota bacterium
TCGACCATCGCGGCCGGCGCACCAGTGGCAAGAGTATTAGCAGAGCAAAGGTGGCTCGCCAGAACGCTAACACGGGGCCGGGCCAATTGTCGAAGAAAGGAGCTTTGGCGAAAAATCCACTGGTGCTCCATAAAACGGCCGCCGCTACAACCATCCATCGACCCCGATGAGATTGGGTTGGGAGATTTTTTTCGACGGAAGCCGGCAACATAAAGTTTTTTTCCGGGGTCGTATCTAAACAGTTTCTTTGTAAAACGCTGCCGACCGAATTGTCTGTAAGGACAACCATGTTTTACCTAACCAAATTTTATGGCCTAGTGACGACTCGCCGACAACCGAGGAGCCAGACCTACGTCAGCGGAATACGAATGCTCCCAATCTATGGGTCGTAAGCACCATTCGCTCCTGCTACGTGTCGTCGGCGGTTATAATCGGCCTGATCGAAATCGCAAGGAATTCGCGAACTTCGCACTGCTTGATGGGGAGGTCTAGTCTTGAATATTCTCATGGCGACGAGTGAAGCTGCCCCGTTCGCCAAAACGGGAGGGCTCGCCGATGTGTGCGGTGCGCTGCCAATAGAGTTAGCCAAATTGGGCCATGAAGTGTCGGTCATCATGCCGGCTTACCGACACGTACACCGTAGTGGCCAGCCACTCGAACCCACCGGAATCAAGTTCGATGTTCCCATCGGGAATCGGATTATCACCGGACGTCTGTTGAGAAGCCAACTACCGAATAGCCGCGTACCCGTGTATCTGGTCGACCTTCCTGACTATTTCGACCGCCCCGAGTTGTATCGTGAACGGGGAGAAGACTACAAGGACAATTGTGAACGATTTGTTTTTTTCTGCCGTTCCGTAATGGAATCGATGCAGTTACTTGATCGCCCGGCCGACGTATTGCATTGCAACGATTGGCAAACGGGATTGATCCCAGCGTATCTCCAATTGGAATATCGGCATGCACGTGGATACGAGGACACCATCTCGTTGTTCACGATTCACAACATGGCGTACCAGGGACAGTTCTGGCATTGGGACATGCTATTGACCGGACTGGACTGGAAGTACTTCAACTGGCATCAAATGGAGTGTTACGGGCAGCTCAATTTGCTTAAAACCGGAATCATATTCGCGGATGCGATTACCACGGTTAGTCCGACCTATGCACAGGAAATTCAAACCGCTCCGCTAGGCTGTGGCTTAGAAGGAGTACTGCATCAACGACGACAGTCGTTGTCAGGTATTGTCAACGGTGTTGACTACAACGTCTGGAATCCAGCCTGTGACGCACACCTGCCGCAGCAATACTCGGCAGAAACATGGAAGGCCGGTAAGGCGGCGTGCAAAGCAGCACTTCAGCAGGAATTGGGACTGCCAATCTCGTCGCGTACGCCGTTGGTTGGGTTGGTCGGACGCCTTGCCGATCAAAAGGGTTGGGACCTAGTTGTGCGTGTCATGCAGTCCTGGGTCCAAACAGAAAACGTTCAATGGGTAATCCTGGGAACTGGCGAGCCACAGTACCATGAACGGATGGGGAAAATGGCGCGCGAATGGCCCAGTCGAGTGGCGGTACGGCTCGAATTCTCGGATCGTCTTGCCCACTATATTGAGGCCGGTTCCGATATTTTCTTAATGCCCAGCAACTATGAGCCGTGTGGGTTAAACCAGCTTTACAGCCTGAAATACGGGACCGTGCCAGTCGTCAGAAATACCGGCGGTCTGGCCGATACCATCACCGATGCCACTCCGGAAAACTTGGCGGCGGGAGTCGCGACGGGTTTTCGTTTTGATGCCTATGACTCAATTGCTTTAGAAGTGGCGTTAAAACGTGCTTGCGATATCTATCAAAGTCAGCCGGAAGTTTGGCATAACATTGTGACGTCGGGCATGGCACAAGACTGGTCATGGTCATCAAGTGCGCGGCAGTACATCCGACTTTATGAACAGGCTAGGCAACAAAAGCTGTCCGCGCGGGGATCCTTGTCGAATTCACTCAGTTGAGATATGCCGGAATACCGCAAAGACCCATTTAGCGACCGTTGGGTTATTATCGCGACGGAGCGAGCAGGTCGACCCAATGACTTACGACATTCACAGCATAAGGATCAGGTGAAGTGCTGTCCTTTTTGCGTCGGAAACGAGATCGAAACTCCTGACGCAACGGCGGTGTTTCTCGATCCACGTAGCGGCGAATGGGCGGTCCGGGTCGTTCCCAATAAGTACCCAGCCGTCATTCGGGATGAAGTCGAACACCGAAATGCGTCAGGCATTCATACAACCGCTCCGGCGTATGGCGCGCATGAAGTGATCATCGAAAGCCCACGCCACATCGAGCGACTGACGGAATTATCGGCCGACGACCTGCGAGTTGTGCTTGCTGCGTACCAAGATTGTTTTCGGCGCGCGGCGCGAGATCCCAAACTAGTTTACGGATTGATCTTCAAGAATCACGGCATCTTGGGTGGTGCCTCCATGGCGCACACCCACAGTCAGTTTGTCACAACATCGTCCATCCCCACAAATGTTCAACAGGAACTCGACGCTGCCCGTGAATATTGCTTGAAGGGGAGTCGATGCCTGTTTTGTGACTTGCTGGAAACGGAATTGGACGCTGGGATACGCATCGTATGTCAGTCTTCGGGTTTTATTTGTTTTGCACCTTTCGCCAGTCGATTCCCCTACGAGGTCTGGATTTTGCCTCGGGAACACAGTTCACGATTTGAACTTACTCCGGCTGGGCAATTGAGCGAATTGGCGGAGTTTTTCCGCAATGTATTGGTTAAATTAGATGCGGCCCTGGAACAACCAGCATTTAATTTCTGGTTGCATAACGCCCCCTTTGACAGTGCCACCTATGACCACTATCACTGGCATATCGAGATTATTCCTCGAATTACCAACGTGGCTGGATTCGAATGGGGCACGGGGGATTTTATCAATACGGTCTCTCCCGAAGTTGCGGCAGAATTATTACGCCACGCTAGCTGACGTGAAAAACTGGGAAAACCAGTGTGATGGTGCCGATTATGAGAGAACAGCGCCGGCTCCCGGCTCGATTTGCTCGACTCGACGGACCCTAACTCCAACGCTTGTCAATTGCCATGACTCCTTCCATCCGACTTTGCCTTGTCCTGCACAATCACCAACCGATCGGCAACTTTGGCGGGGTATTTGAACAGGCGTACCGAGACAGTTATCTGCCATTCCTGGAACTCTTCGAACAGTTCCCACAACTGCGGATCTCGCTGCATACCAGCGGACCGTTAATGGAATGGCTCGATGAACATCATGGAGAATACCTTGATCGACTGGCAGGTTTGGTGGCGACGGGTCGAATCGAGGTAATCGGTGGTCCGTTCTATGAACCCATTCTGACGATGATTCCCTCACGTGATCGCATTGGTCAGATCACCGAATACAACGCCTGGTTAGAAAGCCGATTAGGCGGCCACGTGCAAGGGATGTGGGTTCCAGAGCGAGTTTTGGAGCAATCGCTAACGGCAGATATTGTCACGTCTGGCGTACGTTATACAGTGCTCGACGACTTCCATTTCAAGAACGCGGGACTGGCGGAAGATCAGTTGGCGGGCTATTACATCACCGAAGACGACGGACGAGTCTTAAGCGTTTTTCCGCCGAAGTGCTCGTCACTTCCGACCCCGAGGCGATCCGCACGGCGGAGCGGGTGGTCGTCCCGGGCCAGGGCGCGATGCCCGACTGCATGCGCCAGCTTGCCGCGAGCGGGGCACGCGAAGCGGTGATCGAAGCGGCGTCGGACAAGCCGTTTCTCGGTATTTGCATCGGCTTGCA
>JANNPR010000635.1:0-12391 GCA_031400345.1 Planctomycetota bacterium
TGTGGACGCGGTAAGGCGAGGAACCGTTATTTGATTTTCCTCAGTTCCTCCCACAAAAACGCGCTCGCCTTGATCCCGCGGTGAAAGTCCGCCAGGCAGAATTTCTCGTTGGGACTGTGAGTATTGTCGTCATCCAGTCCCCACCCGAGCAAAAGCACATCAATGCCTAGTTTTTCTTTGAAGGCCGTGACGATGGGAATGGAGCCTCCTTCACGGATGAACAAAGGCTTTTTGCCGAATCCGCGTTCGATGGCTCTGGCGGCTGCGGAAACATAGGGACTGTCGAGTGACGTGAGGGCTCCTTTTCCGCCGTGCATTTCGATAAGTTCCATACGAATTCCAGGAGGGCATAAGCTTTCCAGGAACGGCCGTAGATTCTTAGCAACCTTGTGAGGATCCTGATCCGGGACCAGGCGAAAGCTGAATTTGGCCGCTGCCCGGGCCGGAAGGACGGTCTTTCCACCTTCTCCCTGATATCCACCCCAAATGCCATTGATGTCGAATGTGGGTCGAGCACAGCGGCGCTCGAGTGTGGTATATCCCGCCTCGCCAGTCACGCCGTCAACGCCAATCTGACGTTGAAAGCCAACTTCATCAAACGGCAACGCAGCAAGCTGCTTTCGCTCGGCAGGCGTCAGCGGCACGACGTCATCATAAAACTCCGGCACTTGTATCCGGCCGTCTTGGTCAATTAGCTGAGCGAGAATGCGGCACAGTGCATTTGCCGGATTGGTGACCCCTCCGCCAAACGTGCCGGAATGTAGGTCCTGTTTGGGACCGGTTAGGCGCAATTCGAAATAGGCAATGCCGCGCAACCCATAGGTAATCGCCGGTTGTCCCGGACCAAATTGGCTGGTATCGCTAATAACAACCACGTCGCACGCCAAACGAGATTGGGCTTCGGTGTTCTCTAAATACTGATAAAGGCTTTGGCTGCCGACTTCCTCTTCCCCTTCGATTAAGAATTTCAGCTGTATGGGTAGTTTTCCGGCAGTTTCCATCCAAGCCTGCGCACTCTTAATGTGGGTGAGCATCTGCCCTTTATCGTCTGTTGCTCCCCGAGCATAAACATTTCCATCGCGACGTGTCGGCGAAAATGGCGGCGAAATCCATTCGTTGAGCGGATCGGGCGGCTGAACGTCGAAGTGGCCATATACCAGGACAACCGGACAACCGGGCACGGCGGCTGATTCCGCATACACCAGCGGATGACCAGCCGTTTCGATTATTTCGGTCGACATTTTTAGTCGGCGAAAATGGTTGGAGACCCATTCTGCCGCTCGTCGAACATCGGGTTTATGGCCGCTGTCCGCACTAACACTGGGAATCGACAGTAAATCGCATAAGTCGTCTTCAAACTGAACTTGGTGGCTTGCCAAGTAGGTTTCTAAGTCGGCCATGATTATCCTTTCCGGTCCGAGGGGCGGTTCAATATAATGATCATCTGCCAAACGGGCCAACCGGGATGCCGATGCCGCATCCTACCCCACCCGGCTTGGCCCGGGTGGTATAACGGTTTTTGCACTGCTTAAGCAAAGGCAGTGGGAGAATAGCGAAGGTGTGCATCCGCCGCTAAACCGCCGAAGCGAGCTCAGTGGCATTGATATACAACCTCTCAGGTTTCAGGAACGGCAATGACTGAACAAACAACTACGACCGTTGCAGAGCCGGAGAAAACGTCTAAGCGGCAATCGAAACCGAAGCAAAGTGAGCCGGCTCGACAGCCTCGCTATCACGTCCTTCTTTGGAATGATGAAGACCATACCTACGAATACGTGATCCGCATGATGAAAGAATTGTTTAATCATCCCGAGGAAAAAGGGTACGAGATTGCGAAAGCGGTTGACACCGCCGGCAAAGCGATTTGTCTGACCACCACGCGCGAGCATGCTGAGCTCAAACGAGACCAAATTCACGCATTCGGCAAAGACGTGTTGCTTACCCGGTGCAAAGGATCCATGTCCGCCTCAATCGAGCCCGAGATTTGAACCGTCCGTTCAAAGATTCTTTATGTCGCTAGCTCTTCGCACGGTAACTCTGGGTTGCAAAGTAAACCAATACGAGACGGAGTATGTTCGCGAGGGTTTATTGAAAATTGGATACCGGGATGCGGAGACCGACCAACCGGCCGATTTATGTGTGGTCAACACCTGCACGGTAACTCACGAAGGGGATGCTAAGAGTCGGCAAATTATTCGCAGGTTAGCTCGTGAGAATCCGGATGCGCGAATTGTCGTGATGGGATGTTATGCTACTCGCGCGCCCGAAGAAGTTGGCGCACTTCCCGGCGTCACAGAGGTAATCACCGACAAACGCGAATTGCCGGATTTGCTCGGCCGATTTGGCGTGGTCGATATTCCAACTGGGATCTCGCGGTTCGGAAATCGGCACCGAGCGTTCGTCAAGGTTCAGGATGGCTGCCTGTTGCGCTGCAGCTACTGCATCATTCCGTACGTTCGACCTCAGCTGACAAGCCGACCCCTGGCTCATATTCTCGATGAAGTACAGCGTTTAGTGGGAAACGGATACCGAGAAATTGTGCTCACTGGAATTCACCTGGGACACTACGGCGTGGATTGGAATTGGTCGAAGCCCAAAGACGACTGGACCAGACTATCGGATTTAGTTGAGCGAATCTGCGAAATAACGGGCAACTTCCGTTTGAGGCTTTCGAGCATCGAAGCGACAGAGGTCACTCGGGAACTAATCGAGGTGATGGCACAGCGAGCGGATAGAGTATGTCCCCACCTGCACATCTGCTTGCAGAGTGGTTCTGACACGATTCTGCGTCGCATGAGGCGCCGCTGGAGCGCTCGCATGTTTCTGGATCGGTGTCAGATGGTCCGTCACAGTTTGAACAATCCCGCTTTCACCACGGACGTGATTGTTGGGTTCCCTGGCGAAACTGAGGATGACTTTGAAATGACCTGCCGGGTTGTCCGGGAGGCGGGGTTCTCGAAGATTCATCTGTTTCCATTTAGTGTTCGAAAGGGAACGCCCGCTGCAACGATGCCTGATCAAGTCGATGCGCGCACAAAGTCGGATCGCATCGCGCGTCTTTCTGAGGTCGAGCGTGACTTGCGGCGAAGCTATTTTCAGCAGCAAGTAGGACACACCTTGCAGGTGTTGGTGGAATCCTCCGGAGCGGATCAATCGAATCGGTGGTTTGGTACTTCTTGTCGCTATGTTCCAGTCAAGTTCCGACACAGCGGTCGACCAGAAGGGGAGCTCGTCGATGTGCGAATTACGCAGGGGCTCGACGATTTTGTGCTCGGGGATCCATGCCATGGGGCGGCATGTGATCTATTGCAACGTCAACTCCAGCGGCACACGAAGAGACTTGAGCCTGAAAAATCAGTCTTCCCGCATCGAGATGCTGCCATGGATTGACCGTTTGGCACGTTCGTGACACTCATGGATTCGTTTGGCGAGTTCGCCCATCAGCTGTTCGTCGCTTAGCTGCTCGATTTGATGGGGTTCGATAGGGGGACCTATCACCACGCACAACGGCGCGAGCTTCGGAAACGAAGCGGTACGCGGATACGCGTCGTAGGCACCGTCAATGCCGACGGGGATAATCGGGGCAGCGGCACGGCGAGCCAGAATGCAGGCACCGGTCATAAGTGGCGAGATCCGACCATCGAACGTCCGCGCGCCTTCGGGAAAAATGAGTAACATCTCCCCCTTCTTAAGTCGCTTGAGTGACTCTTTCAGCCCTATGAAGCCGCTTCCCTCCTGGTCCACGGGAATTGCGTCGAAGTACATGATCAGCCATTTAAACATCCGACTTCGGAATAGAGTCTTCCGCGCCAAATAGTTCATGCGGCGATCAAAAGCCAATCCGATTAAGAACGGGTCGATAAAGCTTTGATGGTTCGCGCAAATCAAAGCCGCGCCAGATTTGGGCCCGTACTTTCGCCCGAAACACCTCAGGCGACAAAAGGCCACGCCAAATAAACGCGAATATACTCTCGCCAAGTCATAACCAAGCCGCTTAAATAACGACCGTTCGGAACCGAGCGGCACTGCGACCGGTGGAGCCGTTCCTGGATTCGAGCCTCGCGAAAGCAATTCGTGCATGTTTAAAGAGCCACTTAACGAGCTTCAAGCTGATGACCTGATAACTGACCAAAAGTGTACTTAGTTTTTCGAACAGCGAAATGAGTGTGAACAGCTGGGTGACAAGAAGTTTCAATCTATTGTCCCGTGAAGGCCACGATGCTACAGATAGTCTTTCAGGGTAGACTGGATTTACGCAGTGGCAAATGGAAACCGAAGTCCCCCTTCTTGAATCCAGCCCAATAGAATCCATTTGGGATATCGCGTTGAATGTGCCCATCCATGCCGTCTCGCGAAACCCATCCGCCCGACGAATCGCCGGAACGTGAACAACGTTTGGCGACATTACTGAGTCAGTTGCTGGACGCAGCCCCGAGTCATCAGCTCGATTATCTAACCAGTATTTGCCAACGCCATCCTGACCTGGCAATTGAGTTGCGCGAGCTTTGGGGTGCGGGCATCATTGCCAACGCGGCGGGGAGCGGGCAGCTCAGCGGCGATGGGCCGAAGGATGGCTCCGCAACATCCTCGTTGCTATTGCCTCATCGTTTTGGTGATTACGAATTGCTGAAAGAGTTGGGGCGGGGGGGGATGGGAGTTGTCTATCTTGCCCGACAAATTAGCTTGAACCGAGAGGTCGCCGTTAAGATGATCGTCCGAGGGCAATTTGCTTCGGACGAGGATCGGCGCCGTTTCAAGATCGAATCCCAGTCGGCCGCACAGTTAGATCATCCAAATATCGTACCCATCTATGAGGTTGGCGAGTGCGACGGCCAACCATTCTTCAGTATGAAGTACATACGCGGTCGCACGTTGGCCGATCGCTTGCGCGAAGGACCCGTACTGCCTCGTGACATTGCTGAGATATTGGCAGCGGTCAGTCGAGCTATCCATGCTGCCCACTTGCGTGGCGTACTCCATCGCGATCTTAAACCATCCAATATTTTACTCGATGAACTCGGCGTTCCGCATATTACGGATTTCGGGCTCGCCAAGCAAATCACCGATGCCGATGGGGTGACGCGGACTGACGCTGTGATTGGGACCCCCGCTTATATGTCTCCCGAGCAGGCGACTGGGGGCCGGGCGCAAGTTGGTCCCGCCAGCGATGTCTATAGTCTAGGCGCAATTCTGTATTTTCTACTCACTAGTCGCACCCCGTTCGTAGGTGATTCGCCCATGGACGTCTTGCTGAAAGTACGAGAGCAGGACGTAACGCCACCTCGCTGGGTCGATCCCAACGTCGATCGAAATCTCGAATTTATCGCGCTGCGATGCCTGCAGAAGCCGACTGACTTGCGATATCAAAGTGCCGAGTCGCTAGCGAATGATTTGGACGCGTATTTGCACGATGAACCCATTGCTGCCGCCAGCGGTCGATTCGCTGACGTCATGTCACGCTTGTTTCGCGAGACCCATCATGCGATTGTGCTTGAGAATTGGGGATTGCTGTGGATGTGGCACAGTTTGGCATTGCTAGTTCTCTGCGGATTGACGAACGCTATGCACATATCGGGTTTCCAGGAGCGGTGGTATTACATGGCCTTGTGGACCGCCGGTTTAGGAACATGGGCCGGCGTGTTTTGGGCATTACGCCGCCGGGTGGGACCGGTCACGTTCGTCGAAAGGCAAATTGCTCACGTGTGGGGGGCAAGCATGACGGCAATCGGTTTGTTGTTTTTTGTAGAAATGATGCTTGAACTACCGGTGTTAACGCTTTCGCCAATTCTGGGGCTAATTACCGGCATGGTTTTTTTTGTTAAAGCGGGGATTCTATCGGGAGCCTTTTATTTACAAGCGATCGCGCTATTCGCGGCTGCCTTAGCTATGGCGCGCTGGCCCGACTATGCGCACCTGATCTTCGGAGTGACATCCGCTGCCTGCTTCTTTTTTCCGGGGCTAAAATACTATCGTCAAAGGCGGATGTCAGAGAAAGTGATGGCATCTCCTAAATGTGCGGGATAAACTGCACTCTCAAACTCGAAAGCACCGCTTTTCCCATGTGGGAGTTCCATGATGAATCGAATTGACGGGAAGCAAGTCGTGTCCACCGCCGCACCTCTGATGACTTGTGTCTTGAGTTTTCTTATCGGTGCTGTCAGCGTTGGGTCAGCCAATTCCGCGGAATTATTGCTGCCAGCACGAAGCCGGCCCAAAGCATCGGACGGCAACTTTCAAGTTGCTAACCAAGATCTCCATTGGGATTCGAAAAAAACCGCAATGGTTATTTGTGACATGTGGGACCAGCATTGGTGCAAGGGCGCGACGGCGCGCGTCGCAGAGATGGCACCACGAATGAACAAAGTGGTGACGGCAGCACGAGAGCAAGGCGTTCTGATCATTCATTGCCCGAGCAGCTGTATGGAAGCTTACAAAGATACTGCCATGCGCAAGTTGGCTCAGCAAGCCCCACCTGTCGAGACGAAAGTTGCTCTGCAAAGTTGGTGCAAATTGAATCCAGAGCATGAGGCCCCTCTGCCGATCGACGACGCCGACGGTGGTTGTGATTGCTGGCCCCGCTGTCAGCAAGGTAGCCCCTGGAGGCGACAGATCGATGCCGTCCGTATTGAAGAAGGGGACGCCATCACGGATAGCGGCGAAGCCTATTACTTGATGAAGCAACGGGGAATCGAAAACGTGATTGTCATGGGTGTGCATACGAACATGTGCGTACTTGGTCGTCCTTTTTCCATTCGCCAGATGGTCTACCAAGGGCAGAACGTGGTGCTCATGCGCGACATGACCGACACGATGTACAACTCGCGTTCCAAACCGTTTGTGACCCACGTGCAGGGCACGAATCGGGTGATTGAGCACATTGAAAAGTTCTGGTGCCCAACGATTACCTCGACGGCGTTCACCGGAGAACCCGCTTTTCGATTCTCTGAGGAAAGTAAGCCGCATGTGGTATTCGTAATTAGCGAACCCGAATACCGCACCTCAGAGTCGTTGCCAAAGTTTGCTATGGCCGAATTGGAGCCCCGTGGGTTGCGATGCACGCTGGTCATGGGTGACGAAAAGGATGGAAACCTGCTGCCCGGTCTCGAGGCACTAAAAACAGCGGATTTGATGTTCCTAAGTGCACGTCGGCGAGCGCTTCCCGCCGATCAACTGCAGCTAGTCCGCGATTACCTAGAGGCGGGAAAACCTGTTGTGGCGATTCGTACATCAAGTCACGCCTTTCACACACGTGGTCAACATCCTGAAGGACACGCTGAGTGGCAGGAGTTTGACACCGCCGTGCTGGGAGGTAACTACACCGGTCATCACGGTGTGGGCCCCAAAGTATCCGTCCGAGCAGCCGACTCTGCGGCCACACATTCGATACTGGCTGGCATAAACGTGCCAGCAATCGTCGGCAACGGCTCACTCTACAAGGTAAGTCCCTTATCCGCGTCCGCTACACCTTTGTTAATTGGGACCGTTCCGAATATTCTCGAGGAACCAATTGCCTGGATCCATTCCTATAAAAATGGACGAGTCTTCTACACGTCGTTTGGGCATGTCGATGACTTTCAAAATCCCCAATTCAACCGTCTCATGGTCAACGCGGTGTTCTGGGGGATAAATAGACCGGTTACAGAAAAGTCATCTGCCGCAGTACAAACCTCTGCCCAGACTCGTTGAGAGGTTTTAGCGTTGAATTACGCATTGCAGCGGCTCAAAGTCTTTCCGCGGCGATTCCGAAATGCGTTCACGCTCCGAACAGATTTTCCTCTTCGGTGAAGAACGTCTCGCCGGTCTCTATGTCAACGAGGCCGCGAAGACAGGCCAATTGTTCATCGCGGCGGGATAGGTGACGTATCGAAATCGCTAGTGTGCGAAATTCATCGGCGTTTACAAAAGTGCATTGGGGGGCTAGTCGTAGTTCGTTACGCCGTTGCTGTACATCCAGTTCTGTCAGCATGGTTAACATGAGGTCAACTCCGTCCCTCTAGTTGGCACTTCGTTGGACGTGCTTGAATTCGTTTGTTTTCTAGAAATTACGCTGTACTACAGGATTAAAGAACGCGATCAACGATTCGGTGCGGGGCGGTTCCAGTGTAAGGAAAGTTGACAGTCCTACAACCCCCATCAAGCCCCCCCTTCAAGCTGGTCGAGAAGTAAGGTCATAGCTTAGGGAGATCGGCTCAGTTGTAACCGGTTGGCGGCCTGACGCTTAGCGGATTGTGAAGCACCGCAAGTTTTCTTGTTGGGTCTCTTAAGTTGGTGACATTTTCTACAAACACCAAACACCCTATGTGGATTACTTGTCACCTTAAACCATTGGCAGTCCATTTCTCGGTTGCTTAGAATCGAAGCTCATGTTTCAGCAATCGGTTTACGAACGGAACTCCCATGCACTTCTTTGCCCGCTCAGTAAATTATTGTCCTGGTGACTTGGTAGGCATCGTTGCGGTGCACATTAATACCGTGAAAGCTTCTCGTCGATGCGTACAAATTTGGAAAACGGCTCTGATCCTATCTGCCGTCGTGGTTGGTTTCCGAGCGAATGGTTTACCAGCGAACGCTGCGGAGTTGGCTGACCAACTCTCTCCCTTGATTCGTGCTCATCGCGGTCAGGTCTCGGTAGCGATCAAGCACCTCACCAGCGGCGAGTCATTCGAGCACCTATCTGACCGACCCATGCCGACAGCCAGTCTGATCAAGTTGCCGGTGATGGTAGAAGCCTATCGGCAAGCTCGCGAGGGCCAGCTCGACTTGGCTCGGATGCTCACACTGCGTGAAGCCGACAAGGTACCAGGATCGGGGATTCTTACCTCGCACTTTTCGGAGGGTGCGCAGATCTCAATTCGCGATGCGATCCGGTTGATGATCGTCTATTCAGACAACACCGCCACGAACCTGGTTCTGGATCAGATTGGAATTCGGTCCGTTGCGGACACGATGGAGAAGCTGGAGCTACCAAACACCAAACTACACGCCAAGGTATTTCGACGGGACACATCCATTTTTCCTGAACGGAGCCGTGAATTCGGACTGGGTAGCACCACAGCCGGCGAAATGCTGCGATTGATCGAACAGATTTATCATCGTCGGGCGGTGTCTTCGGAAGCATCCGATCAGATGCTGGAGCATTTACGGAATTGCGATGATAAGTCGACACTAGCCAGAAATCTGCCTAAGGGCGTCAAGCTAGCACACAAAAGTGGTGCGGTTACAGCCGTGCGATGCGATGCCGGTGTTATGGAATCGAAGGCTGGGCCCATCGCCATCTGTCTGCTTACAAACGAGAACGAAGATCGACGGTGGACTCCTGAAAACGCCGCCGAGATGCTAGGCGCCGAGATTGCCCGTCGAACCTGCGAGCATTTCCTGGCCAGAACCGACACCACTGCGGAAATCATCGACTCACCATTAGGCGCATTAGTCACAGAAACGCCTCCGGCGCCGTCACCGGATGACGTAAATTCGGAGAAGCTAGGGACAGAGACGGCGGATTCACTGGACGGCGTCCCATTCGTCACTTGCCGCGCCTGGTCCATCGCCGACGCCAAGACCGGCGTCGTTTGTTGGGGATCGAACGTACACGAGCAACTCGACATGGCGAGCACAACGAAGATCATGACGGCATGTTTGGTGCTACAGCTGGCACAGACCCAATCTGCGGTATTGGATGAAGAGGTTACGTTTTCCAAAGCTGCCGATGCGACCATTGGTTCAACCGCCGACGTTCGTGAGGGTGAACGGCTCCCCGTTCGCGAGCTGCTTTATGGCTTGATGCTCCCGTCGGGCAATGACGCAGCGACTGCGTTGGCGGAGCACTTCGGCTTGCGTTTCGCGACGACCCAGGAAAATTCTTCAAGTGGCCCATCGGCCGAACCATTCGTTTCCGAAATGAATCGAGTTGCCCGCCAGTTGGGTATGTCGAACACAAACTATGTCAATCCACATGGTTTGAGTGCCAAAGGTCACCGCTCCACTGCCGAGGATTTGGCACGACTGGCTCATGCGGCGCTAAAATTGCCTCAGTTTCGAGACTACATTAGGACTCGTCAGCATGGCTCCGTGGTGTTTGGACCTGGCGGTTATCGGCGAAACGTCGTTTGGAAGAATACCAACCGACTTCTGCGGATCGATGGCTATGTGGGCATGAAAACGGGCACCACGGATGGGGCGGGGGCCTGTCTCGTATCGATTAGCCAGCGCGAAGGTGATGAGCTAATTGCGGTGGTCCTGGGTTCCACGTCCTCCGATGCCAGGTACGCCGACACACGTAATCTTTTTCGCTGGGCCTGGCAGAAACGCCTGTTGAAGTAAATCGCTAAAGCATGCAACACCAGTTCTTAGAAGTAATCGACCGGGATGAGGCTGAGCGGCGGTTTCGTACAGCAATTCGGCTAGAGAAACTCGGCGAGGAACTGGTGCCGCTCGATGCGGGTTTGGGGCGCATTCTGTCGCGAGATGTCATTTCCCCTGTCGACGTGCCTTCGTTTGATCGCGCCAATGTCGATGGGTTTGCCGTTCATGCAGCCGATACTTATGGCGCTCGGGAAGAGCTCCCCCGACGACTGCGATTACTGCCGGAAATCGTTGCCACCGGGGCGCAGCCGAATTCTCACATCCGACCTGGTCAAGCTATAACCATCGCAACCGGTGGAATGATTCCGCGAGGAGCGGATTCGGTTGTGATGGTGGAGAATGTCGATGAACAAGAAGACAGCATTCTGGTTCGCCGTGCGGTAACGCCGGGTGCCTACATTTCATTTGCGGGTACCGACATCACTCGCCAGGAAACAGTACTGCGTGAAGGCGATCTGTTGACCAGCCGCGAGACCGGTGTACTCGCTGCCATCGGCACGACCAGCATTTGGGTCTGTCGCCGACCACGAGTTGCCGTCATTTCGACCGGTGACGAAATTATCGCTCCTGGCGAAACAATGCGGCCGGGGCTGGTCTTCGACTCAAATGCACGCATTCTCGCCGATGCCATTATCGAGTTAGGTGGTGAACCGGTATGCCAGGGGATCGTGAGAGATAACGAAGAAGATCTGAGAAATCAACTGGCAACTGGGCTTCGGGATTGTGATATCGTGGTCCTGTCGGGAGGAACCAGCAAGGGGGCCGGGGATTTGTCCTATCGCGTCGTGCAAGAACTAACAGACCCAGGCATCGTGGCGCATGGAGTAGCATTAAAGCCCGGCAAGCCTATCTGTTTAGCTGCCAGCCGGGGGAAGCCTGTGGTCATTCTTCCCGGCTTTCCCACGTCGGCCGTGTTCACGTTTCACGAGTTTGTAGCACCCGTCATTCGACATCTGGGCGGCCAGGCTCCCCGCAGCCGCAATACGGTGCAAGCACGCATGGCGGTCAGGGTCAATTCCGAAATCGGTCGTACGGAGTATCTGCTCGTAGGCTTGGTATCGATGGACTTATCCGAAGCAGGTCCGCACAACGAGAATCGGCAACTAATCGCTTATCCGATGGGAAAAGGATCGGGTTCCGTCACTGCCTTCAGCCGCGCCGACGGTTTTGTGACAATCGGTCGACATGACGAGATCGTCGAGGCCGGCGCGTTTGTTTCGGTCGAACTGTTAGGCAGAAACCTAAGAGTTGCCGACTTGGTGGTGATAGGAAGTCATTGTATCGGCTTGGATTTCCTATTGAGCGAGCTGCAGCGACGGGGTTGGCATACCAAATTCCTGGCCGTCGGATCGACTGCCGGCTTAGAAGCCGCTCGACGCGGCGAGTGCGACTTGGCAGGCATACATCTGTTGGATCCCGTCACCGGTAAATACAACCTTCCCTTTCTATCTTCGGACTTGGACCTGATAGAGGGCTATGGGCGATTGCAAGGCGTCGTGTTTCGACGTGGAGATGAGCGGTTCCAAGGTCGAACAGCACGAGAAGTTGTTGCATTGGTGAAGGAATTGCCAGACTGCTTGATGGTCAATCGCAACCAAGGGAGCGGGACTCGAGTTTTGATCGACCAGCTTCTGGCGGGCGCTCAGCCATCCGGTTTCCCGAACCAACCTCGTAACCATAACGCGGTTGCCTCCGCTGTAGCTCAAAAGCGCGCGGATTGGGGAGTGACGATCCGCTCGGTAGCAGAGAAGGCAAATCTGGGGTTTCTACCATTAGCGAACGAGCAATTTGATTTCGTGATTCCACACAACCGCCTCAGCCGGCCAGCCGTAGTTGCTTTCATAGAACTCCTACAGGACCCGGTCGTGCGGTCGAAACTAAGAGAGTTGCTGTAGGGTGGGCCGCGCTCCGCTTGTCCCACCCTGACGTGCGCAATATCTAACGCCAGTATTGTCGACCCTTTATCCAAATTCTGTCCAAAAATCTTCTGCCCCAAGGGGGCTGCGTCCCTTAGCCCAGGGTTGCCGCG
>JANNPR010000926.1:0-2078 GCA_031400345.1 Planctomycetota bacterium
GTGCTGCCTCTGGGGCGTTGAATTGGGAGCTGCACTTTCCGGACTGCGCACTGGCCTGCCGCTGAAAAAACGTGTACCCGTCGCCAAACCAACTCCAGCGGCTGCCAGAAGTGGCACACTTTATCCCCCTCCACGCTTCAACTCGAAGGAATTCGTCGACAGGCTTCATCGGTTCTCATTCATTGCGGTGTTGGCTTATTGAATCGTCAGCGTGCGTACAAACTCGGATTCGCGTTGGATGTCCGCCTCCGTCATATTGGACTTGCGTTCGATTTCAGCTTGCGCGTATCGGCCGCCCGTCATATCCAGCGCGGTCACATTCACGCGCCCATTTGTGCCATAACACAATCGCACTTGGATCGGCGAACGGGCCGGCAGATTTGGCGGTAAATCATGCACCACGCATTCGCCTAACTCAATGTTCGCTTCTGGTTCAGGTGCTTCCCCTTCGAGTACACGCACACGCACCGTGGTGGCACCCGGTTCCCGCAAAGGGAATACTCGACTGAATGCATATGGCAACTGGTGATTCTTAGGAATCAAGATCACGTTGACCGATTTATTATCTTTACGACTGAATGCTTCCACGCCCAGGCTATGTGCATTGACATCGACGATGTCGACCTGATTAAGCTCGCGACGAACCTCGTCATCCAATTCTAAGATTCCTTCTTTTCCGCGAGCTGCCAGGATATTGGCATAAATTGCGGCTCCGCGAGCTACGACTTGGTCCGGATCAAGCCGGTCATCCGGCTCTTTGCCGGTCACTCGTCTAAGCATGGACTTAATCATAGGCATACGAGTAGAACCGCCAACGAGTAGAATTCGATCAAAGTCGTTCCATGTGGCCTCACGTCCATCTGCGTGCAGTTTGGCCTGCTTGAGTACTAGTTTCGTGACAATTTCCGTTGAGGTTAGTAAGTCGCGGGTCATCTCTTCGAACTGGCTGCGAGTGAGTGCCACCCGCATCGATCGATCCTGGAAATAACATTCGACCTCGGCGTTCGGCAGCTGGCTTAACAGCTTCTTGGTGGTCTCAGCTTGGTTGCCTATTGCGTCGCGTCGATTGCCAGGGATTTCAATACCAAATCTCTTACCGAATTCTTTGGCTACGTAGTCGACAATTCGGTCGTCCCAATCCTTCCCCCCGAGTTTGACGGCGCCGTCGGTTGCCAACGTATCGATCCGTTTCGACTGCAAGCGAATGGCAGTAACGTCAAACGTCCCACCTCCCAGGTCGTATACCAGGGCCGTCAGCTTCCCATCCGGAAAGTCAGGAACGTGTGCTGCTCCCCGATGCAACTGTCCCTCCAGGCAGTATGACAGCGCAGCCGAAGTGGGTTCGTTCAAAATGTCAACGACTTCCAGTCCAGCGATTCGTCCCGCATCTTCCGTGGCCTTGCGGCGAGCGTCGTCGAAATAGGCGGGCACCGTGATAACCGCACGTCGTACTGAACCAATTTTTCGTTCTGCGTCTTGTTTGAGCTTACGGATGATAAGCGCCGACAGCATTTCCGGACGGTAATTACGCCCATCGATAGTCCGCGAAAACAATGGACGTCCCATTTCGCGTTTGACAAACGTGGCAACTTTGTCAGGCATGTGGCTAGAGGCCTGTTTTGCCGCCTTCCCCACCACGACTTGATTGCCATCAACGTAGATGGCACTGGGAGTTAATGGGTCTCCATCGCTATTGGGAATCGTCACTACGGCACCGGTGGGATCGAGGTAAGCAATCACGGACATCGTTGTCCCCAAATCGATCCCGACTAGATTCCGACGTTCGACGTTCGCCATGTTCCGGTGACTTACTCGCCTGTAGCCTTCGTTAACGATTCATCACACGGTTTTTATCATACTCGTCCCTGGCTGACAAAGAAGCCGCCGTTGTAGCAGGCACACTCTCCGTGTGCCGTCCACAACTACAACAGTTTGGACTTGGCCTCTTGGCGAGTTCAATAACATGGCCATGCTTTTCTTAGGCATTGAGATCTTATCCATTTCAATGTATGTATTGGCAGGCAGTAAAAAGGAAAGCTTGTTTTCGAATGAAGCAGCTTTCAAATATTTTTTGATGG
>JANNPR010000957.1:0-9729 GCA_031400345.1 Planctomycetota bacterium
GTCTGGCTTTGCAGGTAACATTGCGGTGCAATCCGACGACCGCACCAACAAATCCCTGGCGCTGAACTTTTCCGGGCACTACGGCTTGTTCGCCAAAGGCGATGGGCTAGTCACGTTTGATTCCAAGCGCCGTACCTCGCTCAGCGGCGAACTTCAACCGCCGCAAGAATTGATCGCCGCAGCTGGCACCACCGGAGGTGGAAGTGGCATATTCTTCAAGCTACGGCCTTCGCCTTGGACCTCTTTGGAGGGGGCAAATGAATTCGTGGTAGTAGTCCGCGTCCCCAAAACTTGGCGCGGCGACTTCGCGATACTAACCTGCCAAGCATTTCGAACTCGTTCAGAAGTTCTGTTCGCCGAGCAACAGCATGTGCGCAGCGGCGCCGCTAATTTCCTGTTGGGTTTGCACATGCAAGGAGACTCGGAATTCCGCACGGCAGCCGATCGTATGCTTCGGTGCGAAAATGAACTGCGAGTTCGGATCGCCGAATTCCGATCCAATTTTACTCGACAAAAGAATGCGAAGTCCTGGCCTGGCCTCACAGAATTGTTTTCCGACAGTACAGAGGCCCTCCCGGCAGATTGGCTGGAGCAATTAGTCTTGCTGGGCAGTTGGAAGGGCAAGCCGCTTCGGCGGCATTTACCACCCGACGTTCGGTCGGCTGCCGAAGATTTTCTGGCTGCCCGCCAACAATTGCACTCGGCTAGTGGATTGAATCTCGTTCGAACCACACATCATCATGTGGCTAAGCCACAAATAGCTGCTGGAAGTTAAGCCCCAGCAAACGTTGCCTACATTGCGTGCATTTAATGCTCGGATTGTGGCGGCTTTTTAAAATAGGGGTCCGGAAACCAGCTTTTTCTGCGCATTTTTCCGCTTTAAGTGGCAGTTTTCGCATCAATGCTCTAGAAGTGCCAGCATTAGGCACACCTATTGCCATTGGTCCATCGGCGGTCGATCGGGAGGGGTCGCTTTGGGATGCGATTCGAAGTCCAACCTGGTCGAATTGTTTTTTCTCAATCGTTTGAAAGGCGGAAGTGTTATGAATTCGAGATTTCAAAGATGGAGATGTTGCGCGCTCACTGCGTTCCTAGCCGTGACCACATTGGGTGTTGCCAACTACGCCCATTGCCAGGACGAAAAGAAGTCAGAGCCTGGGACAGAAACCAAAGTGGATGCCGCAGTGGAAACGAGCGGGACCTCTCGTCCAGATCTAACTACCGATCCTCCGGAGATAAAATCGGTGCCCGAGCCAACGGCTCCCGAACCCGCTGCTGCTCCGCCAGTGGATCCCTTCAAGACAGCGGCTGACGAAGGTGCTAAAGCCGGACACAACGCCTGGATGTTGACATCGTCTGCTCTGGTTCTGTTCATGACGGCACCTGGATTGGCAATGTTCTACAGCGGCCTTGTTAGGCGCAAGAACGTGCTTGGCGTCATGATGCAATGCATCTTTTTGATGGGTCTTCTGACGGTAATTTGGGCGTTGTGGGGGTATACGTTGGCCTTCGGCGGGGCTGGCAAGTGGCTCGGCAACGACGAGTTCCTGATGATGAACAACGTCTCCCGAATTTGGGACGCTTCAACGAGTACCGGAAGTGCTCCTTACGAAGGAAAAATTCCTCGTTTAACGCATATGTTGTTTCAGGGCATGTTTTTCATCATCACACCCGCGCTCATTTGCGGCGCGTTCGCTGAGCGAATGAAGTTCAGCACGATGGTGGTGTTCATGACTTTGTGGGGCACGCTCGTTTACTGCCCATTGTGTCACTGGGTGTGGGACGGGGGCTTATTGGCGTTTGGAAAAGACAATCCTATCGGTGCGCTCGATTTTGCCGGAGGCACGGTCGTGCATATAAGCTCGGGTGTTTCCGCGTTAGTCTGCGCGTTGGTGATGGGAAAACGTTTAGGGTATGGCTCGGAGCCAATGCCTCCGCACAATTTGACGTACACCGCGTTGGGCGCAGCCATGCTGTGGGTAGGGTGGTTCGGATTCAATGCCGGAAGCGCCTTAGCCGCGGATGATATTGCCTCGAGTGCTTTTGCTACGACACATTTCTCAGCTGCGGCCGGGGCTTTGGCTTGGGCCGGGATGGAGTGGATCACTCGCGGAAAGCCTAGTATTTTAGGCACGTGTTCGGGAGCGGTAGCTGGATTGGTTGTCATTACGCCGGCTGCTGGATATGTGAACCCGATGCCCGCCTTAATCATGGGCGTAATTGGCGGAGTTGTTTGCTTTCTAGCTTGCACCACACTCAAGTCGAAATTTCGCTACGACGACTCACTGGATGCCTTTGGCGTTCACGGTGTGGGTGGTACCGTCGGTGCAGTGTTGACAGGTGTATTTGCAACTCGGGCCTGTTTCGATGGTCTCGCTGGTCAGCCGATGGGTTTGATGGAAGGCAACACACAGCAGGTTATCAAACAGGCGGCGGCGGCAGGCATCACTTGGATATTGGCAATTGTCGTAACATTCATCTTGCTAAAAGTTCTCGACGCCACCATGGGGTTGCGAGTCACGCAAGATCAAGAAGTACAAGGACTCGATCTTAGCCAGCACGGCGAAGAAGGTTACATTCACATCTGAGGAGCCAGGCGATGAAAAAGGTCGAAGCGATTGTAAGGACCTTCAAGGTCGAAGACATCAAGAATTCACTAACGGAACGTGGCATTCATGGAATGACCGCCACGGAGGTTCGAGGATACGGTCGGCAGAAGGGCCATACCGAGATGTACCGCGGTACGGAGTACACGGTGGAGTTCGTTCCCAAAGTGAAGCTGGAAGTCGTATGTTCGGATAACAACCTGAAAACCGTTGTCGACACGATTCTTCGTGCCGCGCAAACGGGGCAGATCGGTGACGGGAAAATATTCGTCTCGGATCTGCAAGATTCCATTCGGATACGAACCGGCGAACACGGTGAAAACGCGCTGTAACCAATAGGTCCCGGAAACGCGCCCGGCAGGCACCCAGACTTCAGTCGCTATACACGACGTTTGGGTGCCTGCCATCTTTTTATACGCCGCTACACCATTTCACCGTCGATTTGGCAGCCGATTTACGCCCCCGGCCACTCACCGCGCGGTGGATTTGCCAAGTAGGCTTTTTGCAGTTTGGCTGCCACCGTTCCGAAGGCGTAGTAGCCCACCGAAATTTGACCGGCATGAGTCAAGATGTCGTATGCCTTCCAACGTTCCCAGCCGAAGTCTGATTCCATCCATAATATCAGCCAGGCATAGGCTTGAGCGATCGACCGTTCCATCGGGCAGCCCGTCGCGATGGTCATGATTTCCGTTTTAGAGTCGATGCGCGGTCCCGGAATACGTTGGCCCTTCAGGACCCGAACGGTAATCGTTGTCAGCGACGGCATTTCTAAACCGCTGGCGGATAGTTCGCCGTGTCCCATCGCCGCGTGAGCATCACCTACATACAGGAACGCGCCTTTAACGAAGATCGGCAAGTAAACGGTACTGCCTGGGGCAGTTTCCACGATGTCCATGTTCCCGCCGTGCACCCCGGCGGGAATGCTTGTCGGAACCCCCATGTCCGTGGCGACGCCAATACATCCCAACATTGGGGCGTAAGGAATTGTGATCTGTTCGCTCCAAAAGATCTTGCCGTCGCTAATCGGACAGATGTGCGTACCATGATGGCAGTCCGCACCAAGCCATTCGGTTAGTTGTCGCGGATCACTGGTACGAGTTGCGCACTGGCCTGAGCTGGGTTGAATATCCTCGATTTTGACGGCCAGGGTATCGCCCGGTTCGGCGTCCTCCACCCAAATGGGCCCTGTCTGTGGATTGCCGTAAGGGCGTTTCGTCTTATCTCGCCGATCCGAATTTCGGCGCACTTGGCCCGAAAATGCGTCTTCCGTTTCGACTTGGACCGTCTCGCCTGAATTGACTCGGAGCCGGGGATCAATGTGTCGGCTGAACTCGTAGCAAAGCGGACCAAGGGGTAAATGTTTCACGTATTCACTCGTTAGCACGTTTTATGTAGGGGCAGGTTTTAATCTTCGTCTTAACCGTTCGACGATTAATTCGCTGAGCGAACGGTATCACGTTTGCGACTTAGATTCTAGTTTGCGTCTCGCGAATTGCATGGTTTCGTAGGTTGTCACGCTTCGCTAAGATTTCGTCTAGACACAACTGCATGCAATTTGGTCCCGAGTTCAATGAAAACGCTAGCCGCAATTCTTGTCGAAGCTGGAAAGCCGCTGGAACTCGTAGACTTGCAAATACCCGCGCTTCGCTCCGGCCAAGTCTTGGTGGAAGTTGCGTATAGCGGTGTGTGCCATACCCAGCTGCTGGAAATGCGCGGCCATCGAGGCCCCGATCCGTTTTTGCCACATTGCCTGGGACATGAAGGGAGTGGCATTGTCCGTGAGCTGGGCGCGAACGTTCAAAAATGCGCTGTCGAAGATCGAGTGGTGCTTTCTTGGATCAAGGGAAGCGGAGCAGACGTGCCGGGAACCGTCTACGAATGGAATGGTCGAAACGTCAATGCCGGAGGAGTCACTACGTTTTCCAACTTCTCAGTAGTCAGCGAAAACCGTCTTACGGTACTGCCCGCGGAAGTCGCGTTATCAAGCGCAGCTTGGCTGGGATGCGCCATTCCGACTGGAATAGGCGCCGCATGGAATTCGGCAAATGTTCAGTGCGGACAGTCGGTAGTGGTGTTCGGCACGGGAGGCATCGGGTTATTTGCCGTTGCAGGCGCAGCTCTGCGAGGCGCGGCACCGGTGATCGCCGTGGATGTGAACCCCTTGCGTTTGGCGACGGCCGAACGTCTGGGAGCAACGGATCTAATTCACGCTGCCGTGGAAGACCCAGTTGAGGCGGTGCGAAGAATTTGCAATCGCGGTGCCGACATCGCTATTGAAGCGAGTGGTCGACCAGCAGTCATGCGCCAAGCTTTGGCTGCGGTACGCAGTCAGGGTGGCACGGTGGTCGTCATTGGCAACGCTAGGTATGGTGAGCAACTGGAAATTGACCCGCGAGAACTCAACCAAGGGAAACGGTTACTTGGAACTTGGGGAGGCGACTGCCAGCCCGATCGAGATCTACCTGAATATGGACAATTGCTTGCCAGCGGGCGGCTCAAACTGGAATCGTTCGGCGCCGATGTGTATTCGCTCCACGACATTCAGCGTGCCTTGGACGATCTTGAAGCAGGCCGAGTAACGCGACCGCTGATCGATATGGGGAAAAGATCCGAGATTCGAAATTCGAAATAAAGGACAAAACGTTATGCACAACGTCAACCGTAAAACCATGGTAGGCCTGCTGCTATTCACAGCCGCATTCGCAATTGCACAGGAACATGCCAAGGATTCAATCGATCAAATCAAAAATAACTTAAAAGACAAGAAGGCAGTTTTATTGGACGTGCGCGAACAAGCCGAATGGGATGCTGGGCATCTAAAGGCAGCCGAGTTGCTCCCGTTGAGCAAAATCAAGAGCGGTGCCGATCCAAAGGATACTGTTAAAGGTCTGAAACAAGACACCATCATTTACTGCCACTGCCGAGCAGGTAAGCGGGCTCTTGACGCTGCGAAACTGCTGAGAAAAAAGGGTTATGACGTTCGCGCTTTAAAGCAGGGATATGACGAACTAGTAAAAAGTGGTCTGGAATCCAGTTCGAAGTTGGAAAAATAACCGACGCGTGGCCCCTCTCCCCCCGAGACTGCATGCGATTAAAACGTGATATGAATAATGATTTCTTGCTCAAGCAATTCGGGGGGACGGGACGATGCAATCCGATTTCGCCAGCCCTCCGGAACGCTATGGTATGTCTCGCTATTACGGCCGTTTTAGCAAGCTGACGGGCACATAGAATTTGGCGTACCTTTTGCCGTCTGAATAGGGTGTGCCGCAAGAGTCTTCAACCAACACCGTCGCTCTTTTCGTAATTCGATTGATCACACCGATACGCTCGCGACCGTCAATCCGAAAGCAAACGCGATCTCCCGTTCGCAAACCGATGCGTTGAAACACGCGATCGCGCGGCGTGGTGAGTCGGTGTTTGTGTTCCGTGTGCCGAAAGACGCGACGTGCGATTCCTTGGAATCTTTCGGCAGAACAGCTCGATTTTATCCAGATCAACATTTCGATGAGATGGACTAGCTCGTGTTCAAAAACGCGTTGAAGGGCCTCCAACCGATCGTGACATGGAAGCCCGCTGACGACCAGCGCTTGACCCGGCGCCTGAAAATTCTGAAAAAGTAACGTCGCCGACACACCGATTTCAAACCGCTCCAGGACACGTCCACCGTACGGTCTGCAAGGATGATAGTGAGTGGTTTTCCCGGCCGAGCTGGTCATCCGCCTCGATATCGCAAACTTGAGAGGACGGGACGCCAACTGATGGCGGACCTGGCCGTGAAAAAACATTTTGTCGTACAAGTGGAACAGCCGCTCGAGGTCCGCCGGATGAATCGCGACGAAATTGGCAGACTCGAGGTACGGCGATCTCTTAAGGACTTCCCCGTGGATCCACGTTTGCGTCTGTGTTGCGTCACCCGCAGACAGCGTGAGATCTGAAACGAATTCCCGGAACTCCATTTCCAGCCTATCTCCTGGCTACGATGCTTGCGATCGGTAGGATCCGACCGATCCGTCCTATGCCGTGCGCGAAGGGACGACGGACTGTTCCGAGTTCCATTCGGTTTCGGCAATGGGAGCTTCCATCCTGGAAGCGCTTTTTACGGGGTAGAACAGTTCGTTTAGTTTTTGCAGCAGCTGAATCGCTGCCGGATCGGCTTTTGCGTCCTGCATGCGTCGAATAAGCTCGACGAGGTAAACCCCTCCAGCAGGCCACCGCAAGTTCATCACTTCTTCGCTCATTTCGAATAACTGATAGATCCTGGCTCGTGTCACACCCAGCCTTTGAGCTTGTTCTCGCACCGATTTGGGTGGCGTCTCCAAACCCAATCGTTCGGCTACCAAATCTTGAATTTGGGGACCGGCATCCACTTCCAACTGATTTAGCATGGGCAAAATCAGCGCCTTCTGGACATCCGAGACATTCGGTAGTTCGTCCTGCTGCGCGATCTGCCTCAGCCACTCTTCGATGGCCACGGCAAACTGAGGAATAATTCTGATCGCGAAGCGCGAACTGCTTTTGGCGCCGACGAGCAAATGATGCGATGTAAAGATGACTTGCAAGACCGCCGATACACGCTTTTCACCGTGCGTTCTTAAGTCGCGAATCTCGGCGAGAGACTGGGTCAGATAAGAACGCAACGGCGTTCGCCAGATTACCGAGGGGAGGGCCTGCAAGCTAAAAGCCAAACGGCCAAGTAATTCGTTTTCAAGTTCGTGCCGTCGCAGAGTCTCACACCACGCAGCCCAATGCAGTTCGGAGACCAACGCGGGATCGAATTCACCATTCGTCAAGCATTCCGACGGCATTCCGTGAGTGGGCGCATTTTGCAGACGATCTGGCTCATCCAGCACGGAACGCTGCAATAAAGTTACTAGCATGCGCAATTTGCGCTGTCCAATCCGCGGCGTGGCAGCTAACTCCGCGAACGAGTAATGAATTAATTCGCCGAGCGGTCGATCCAGAAGGGCAAACGGCAAACCTCGGTCACTCGGTAGAGCCCAGAACGCCAACGGTCGTAAACGACGCTCCTCAAATTGCTCCTCGAGCAATATACTGCGCACGGTGTCATACTCGACCCGTACTTTCAGCGATTCAGCACCTGAGGTGAATGTCGTCATTTTCGGCAGTAACTGTGCCTGCCCAGGTTTAGGCAGTCCACTAGACTCCGTCCAAGGTAGTTGCATCACGAGGACTATTAAATCAATCCGTTTTAGTCACACACAATTCTGGCGGACCGTTAAAGTCCCAAACAGTTCAGCCACACTTCATGGAAGAAAATTGGACTGTACGGGCTTAGTTTCGTTTGTCAGAACCGTTGCCATTCTTAACAGGAGCGCGAGTAGCGTCAAGCTAGGGACGGTGTCGAGTTGAAAAAATGGACGCGACCTATATTGCCTGCGTTGCCTGACGTGTGAGACGCTGGTCCGATTCAGAACGAATATTGTAAACGAACATTCGATGCTTAAGTGATCGTTTTCAACCCAGAAACAACCTTTTTTTACCCAGCTAGCAATCCACTGAAGGACCATCGGACGTGACCACGGTGCCGTGCGCAAATTGTGGAGCAACGCTGAACTCGACGCTTCCTTATTGCCCAGCGTGTGGCCGAATTACGGTGGTCGACGCGGTAGTGGTTGATACCCCACGTTTTCGCTTCGTGGACAAGCCATGGGTATTGATTGTCTTGTTGCTGCACGTTGGGCTCTTGGGCATCCCGATCTATTGGACTTCGCGACATAGCTTAGGGACGCGGTGGACGATGGTGATAGGATCCATCGCATATACATTGTTTGCCATTGCTGTAATTCTCTGGGGGCTTTCTCAAATCATGCGGGTCTTTTATTCCTTCATTTAGAGGTACCGTCCATGGCCGAGAAGTTTCGTGTTTTCATCTCTGACTTTCAGCATGGCTCCGTGGACGTCGAACAGCAAATCCTGGGTGAATTGGCGACGGTTGAAACGCTAGACTGCGTCACCGAACAAGACATGTGGGGACGCGCCGACAACGCTCACGCTTTGATGGTGTATCACACGTTAAAAATTTCGAAGGCCACCATAGATCGGCTCAAGCGATGCAAACTTATAGTTCGATGTGGAGTTGGCTACGATAACGTGGATCATGTTCATGCTCGCGCCTGCGGTATTCCGGTGGCCAACGTCCCCGACTACGGAACGGGCGAGGTGGCCGATTCAGCGATCGGCCTAATGCTGGCTCTTACGAGAGGGATCGCGTATCAAAACACGTTGCTGCGTTCCCCGACGGTGACCTGGCGATTCGATCATGTGCGACCGCTACACCGCCTTCAGGGACGAACTTTCGCGATAATTGGTTTGGGCCGAATCGGCACCGCCGCCGCTCTGCGTGCCAAAGCCCTGGGAATGGATGTCATTTTTTTCGATCCCTTTCAAGCCGACGGCTTCGACAAAGCGCTCGGCGTTCGGCGGGTCGAGACGTTGAGCGAGTTGCTGCCCCAGGCGTTTGTACTGAGCTGCCACTCGCCGCTGACACCGGAAACACACCACATCGTTGATGCCGCTGCGATCGCCCAAATGCCCCAAGGCAGCTTTTTAATCAATACTTCACGAGGTGCCGTCGTAGATGTGACTGCGATACCGGCGGCAATTGCCTCGGGTCAACTCGCCGGGGCCGGCATTGACGTTCTTCCCGAGGAACCCCCTCCAGACAATCACCCCCTGTTGGTGGCCTGGCGAGATCCCAATCACCTAGCTCACCATCGCGTAATCCTGAACGCCCACAACGCGTTTTACAGCGAGGAGGGGCTACGCGATATGCGAGTCAAAGGTACGGAGGCATGTCGTCGGGTCTTGCTGGGATTGCCCCTGCGGAACGTCGTGAATTGAAACGCGCGTGGAGGGTGAAGGGTGGAGAGTGGAGGGCATCCTGCGCCCCTACCATGTCCTGAACCAAAATCAAAATCGCATACCATGTCCTGACTTCACCTTTCACCCTTCACCCTCCACCCGTAACGTGAGATTCCCTTGAAAAGAGATAAATCTAGCAGCCCAAAGACAGCGTCTCGGATTGCGAAGCCGTTGGCTTCGCCTGACGCGGGTGAAATTATGCTGACCCGGCTGGGATCTCGAACGCCAACGGCCCGCC
>JANNPR010001009.1:0-9550 GCA_031400345.1 Planctomycetota bacterium
AGGTGACGGTCCAGTTCCCGACAAGCGTGCCCGAGACGGTGTACTTGAAGACCTTGTCGGTGTCGGCATTATTGACGACCCACAGATGAACACCGTCGGTCACCAGGTCCTTGGGCGCGCTGTTGCTGCCATTGAGGCTGAAACTGCTTGCTGGGGTTTGGCTGCCCGAGGTGCGGCTGGCGGCGCCCGCATAGCGGTAGACTCTATCTTTCCTGGCGTCCACGATCCAGACATCAGTCCCGTTCGTCGCGATCCCTTCGACCGTCGCGTCGCTCGCCAGCGATCCGGCCGTCCACGACCCCAGAGAACCGCCGCTGGTGTTGTAAACATAGACCTTTTTGTTCGCATCGACCACCCATACCGTATTTCCTACTGCTGTACTCGCCGCCCCACGCGGCGCGGTGTTACCGCTGTTGATCGCGTAGTTCTCGATTGCAACGCCCGTCGCGGCGTATTCATACGTCCGATCAGGGCTGCCGTCGTTGATGACGTAGAACTTGGTCGGTGGGATGTCGTTGTCCCGGTTGATCACGGATACGTTGGGCGGGTTGATGCCGTGATAGCGCGTATCGGCACTCGTGGCGGCACCGGTCAGGATTGAATACGCGATGTCGCCGTCAAATGCGAAATCGTCTTCACCGGTGATGGTGACGGTCTGCGGGACATTCCAGTTGAGGGAACTAAAGGTCAACGACGGCGTCGAGACCGTCCCCTCGGCCACGTTGCTGGAACTCAGGGGAATTACCACGTCCGCCGTGGGCGGTCCATTCACGAGCACCACCGTGAACGTGGCCGCGCCACCGGCCTCAGTTGTGACCAGCCCTGTGGTTGGCGTCACTTGAATGCCCGGGCCTGCCACGCCAACGATCTCTACGTCATCCACGTACCAGCCGTCCGCCACGATGCTAAAGTCAGCTTGCAATCGAAAGCGAACCATGACGGAGGACTTACCATCGTGGGCGCTCAGATCGAGGCCCACCTTCTGGAACGAGCTCGCCGTGCCCGTCCAGGAGGCCAGCGTTGTCCAACTAGCGCCGCCGGTGACAGATACCTCGAACCGGCCGAAGTCGTAGCCCTGCTCGAGGTCGTAGCGGTGCCAGAACGAGAGCTGCGTTTCTTTGAAACCGGATAAGTCGATGGTCGCGGAAGTTAACGAGGTGTTGGCATCGTTCGCGTAGTTGCCCGATGGGCTGTCGGTAGCGCTGTAGTTACCCGAGTGCTTGTTCGCGGTTGTCCTTCCCCACGGCGACTGCGCGGTCCATTGGCTTAGTCCGCTCTCAAAGCCGTCTGCGAGAATGGTGGTGCCAACCACGGTGGTCGCGGTGGCGACATTGGACAGCAACGATTCGTTGCCCAAATTGTCCTGCACTTTTAAGGCGAAGTAATAACTTGTATTGCCTTCCAGACCTTTGACGCGGAATGTCTCCGTCGAGCCGGCCACCTGCGGGCGCGGCTCGCCAATCCCCTTCGTTGCGGAATCCCAATTCGTGACCGATATCGGCGCAGTGGAGTACCGGACATCGTAGGAGCGGGCGGTGCCGATCGTGCCGTCATCTCCAGTCGCCGTCCACGTCAGGGTCACTGAAATGATCCCTATTCCAGACACGGTTAAGTTATTTATTGCAGCCGGCGGGATAATGTCCGTCTCGCCAAGGTTCACCAGCGTTTGATTTACGTTCAACCGGCCATCGGTGACGGTGGGTTTGGACGAATTGGTACCGATGCCGCCGATGATGTCGGTGCCGTCCATCAGCGCCTGCTTGAGCTGAGCCGCCGTTCGCCCGGGGTACATAGCGGAGATCAACGCGGCAGCGCCGGCGACGTGGGGCGTGGCCATCGAGGTGCCGCTCATCGACGAGTAGGTGTTGTTCGGCGTGGTGCTGAGAATGCTGGCGCCCGGGGCGGCCAGATCGACTGAGGTCAGGCCGTAGCTCGAAAAGCTGGCGTATTGATCGGTCCGATCCGTAGCCGCGACCGAAATGATGTTTGGCAGGTCATAGCTGGAGGGGTATGAGGGAGTGGCGTCATTGTTCCGATTGGAGTTGCCTGCGGCGACGGCGTGCAACATGGGACCGGCCATAGCATCCGAGAGCGCCTGGGAGAAGCCACCGCCGCCCCAGCTATTGTTCGTGACCACGATGTTCTGCCCAGATGCCTTCAGGGCGTTGAAGTACTGGAAGCACTTGATGGCACCGGCGGTGCTACCGGAGCCGCCCGCGTCCAGGAACTTGCAGGCCGCGATTCGCACATTCCAGTTGACCCCAGCTATTCCGATGCCGTTGTTACCCTTGGCGCCGATCGTCCCCGCCACGTGGGTGCCGTGCTTGTTATCATCCATCGGGTCGCCAGAGCCGGTGATGGCATTGATGCCGTGAAAGTCGTCGATATAGCCGTTGTTGTCGTCGTCAACTTGTGCGACGCCCGCAAGTTCAACGGTGTTGGTCCAAATATTGGCGGCCAGGTCTGGGTGATTGTAATCCACGCCGGAGTCGATCACTCCCACGATCACGCTGGATGAGCCGGTCGTGATGCCCCAGGCTTCAGGCGCGTCGATGTCAGCATCGGGCGTGCCACCGCTCTGGCCCGTATTGTCCATGCCCCACAATTCACCGAAGCGAGGGTCGGCTGGAATGGTTGCCGTCGACCAGACGTAATTCGGCTCCGCATAAGCCACTCCGGGGAATGTGGAGAGTTGGCGAGCCGCGTCGGCAACATCCATTTCGGCCGGCAGCTCCCAACGAGTAATGATTCGCTCATCGCCTGGGCCTCCAACCCTGTAATCCAGAAGCATCTCTCCCCGCAACAGTCCAAAAGGTTCAAGACGGGCCGTGGCCGTCTGAAGCGCCTTGGCCGGCCCCTCCATGAGAAATAGGTTGGGTAGGTCTCCCTCCAAACCGATGAGGATCTCGCCGGGAGCGAATGACGGCGTACCTTGCAGGGCGGCGAGAAGCAACCGGTTTTCCAGCGCCTCCACGACCAGTCGGCGACGGGTGGGGCGCTTGCCGAGACGGAGTTGGCGTGTACCGCGTAAGGTCGATTTCATGAAAGCTGCCTTTGCCGGCTTGCTACCCTAAAATACCTATCGCGGCGCGCAAACCAAGCGCCGCTGAAGGCGTACTGGCCGTCGAGGATCTTGCTTAGCGGCTAAACGTCGCCGACCGCTACTTCACAGGTAACATGGGCACGGGTAAGAAATCACGGATCGGTAATTGAACTCATCTTCCGGCCCGTGTCTACCGATTTGTCTTTGAGCAGATGGGAAATGTAGGTCACGCCTGCCGGGCGGGTCCATGAGCTTAAGTAAGCTCCCATTCATCCTATGGAACATTCGTGAACATACTTCGGTCGCACTCATCGTGCTGGAATCGTATACGTCATGGACGAATGTTGATCGTGCACGTGTTGCCATCGTCCGATCTCTCAGCCTGAATTTCGATGCCCAGAAACTGTTGCAGAATATCAATGTGCGTTTTGGAATGGCGGGTAAGTGGCAACGTACGAATGGAGCCGCCACGCTGGCGGCTTGTGTCGCCTACTTGCCAGGCACTAATGCTCAGCGGCAAAAGCAGTTGGTCCGCTAGGTGGGGCCCGATAGGGGCATCGGTGCACAGGTAGCCGCGAACTTGCTGGACTAGCTCGTCAGCCACCTGCTCGGCCCGGATTCCCCTGCGGCCGAACGCGGTAAAGACCTCGGTCACGTGCTCGCTGTTCATTTCCGCGGAGACAACATTGCCGGGGCCGTGAGCCTGAACACAGGCATAGCTACCAGCGCTTTCGTCCCAGGTCAATTTGTCGAGAACCCAATCCGTTTCGCGAATCGCAACATGGTCCGGCAAGTTCGCCACGAGCGCACGCACGGAGCGCGAGAGGGTCGCCCCGCGCTCCAGGAGATCGAATCCAATTAATTGAGGCACTGGCTCAATCATGGCTGTGAAGCGCCCGCCGCCGGCCGGATAGAAGCCGTGCCGCTGCAGCGTTGCAGTAACCCGCGCTCCCGTCCGATTGACGAGCGGCAGATAAGCCCGCTGCAGAAAGTCGAAAGGCGGAGCCCACGGATTGTGAGTCCCCCCTTCCAAGACTAACTCGGATACCCCATCGGCAATTAAGAGTGCGGGCAGCACCGTTTGCAACACCAGCGTGGCGCTACCAGCAGTCCCCACGCTGAACCGATATTGCCCAGAGCGCACTGGCCGCGGCTCAAAAACAAGCGACCGCGATCCGATCTCCGCCCCCTTCACGACGCCCCCACAGACGGCTGCCGCGGCTTGCACGGCAGTCAGGTGCTGCCGCATCAGGCCCGGCTTCTTGCGCCCCGCCCGGATGTTCTCAAACGTCACCGGTCGACCCGTTATCAGCGCCAGTGCCAACGACGAGCGGACAATCTGGCCGCCTCCCTCACCTTGAGATCCGTCGATGTGGAGAGTATTCGTCATGCTTACGCTGTTCTGTTGTAACCTCCGGCATCGGACGACGCGAGGCCGTAGGGTGGGACAAGCTCGCGCAGCGAGCGCCGGCCCACCAATGTGACTATCCGACCATGGCGTTCAGCATTGCGACGCGTGAAACGGTCGCACAGCTGATTAGCGATTCCACCTCGAGTTTGCGCCCCGAGCGCAGAAGCACAGCGCATTCGTGTCCAATGAATTCCTCCCATCTCATGTCCTAGCACGGTGGGCACTGGAGACTGGCGGCGGCCTTCAAAGGTATGAAGGTCGCTCCCACAAAGCGTGCAGCCGATGATGCGAATGAGAATCTAGATGGAGCCCCAGTCCGATGGTGACCATAAAGCCAAAGCCGTTCAAGGTGTTGGTCTGTCTGCCGATCAACGCAGCGGTAACCAGGAGAAAGCCGAGCGCGCACGTGACCAGCGCGGCGAAAAAAGCCGTCCGGTTTTGGCGGATAAAAACGGCGGATCCGTTGACCACGAGTACGCCCAACGTCACGAAGAGTTCAGATTGTGTAAACGTGCCGGGCTCAGCCGGCTGACCCAGGCCGCGCCAGATTTCGGGGGCGAAGTCTGCCCGCATGCTACGTAGAATCGTCACGGCTAAATACATTGTGATGAGAAGACCGAGCCCGACCGCATAGCGATTGAGCAGCGACCATCGATCAGACCGATTCAGCCGAGCTCGTGCGGTTCGGGCGGCAATATCCTGCGCACTGGGTGGCGGTATGCGCGAGAGCATCCAGGTACCCAGTGCCAGCGGTGCAAGAAACAACAGTCCGGCCACGCTTGGCATCCAAAATTCCGACACACCTTGCTGAAGGAGCCACGCTCCGACCGACTTGGTGACGCCGTCGGCCAGGATGAAGCTTGCACATAGCCCCGCAGTCAACGCTTCAGAAAGTTGGCGGCCCTCTAAGCTCGGCAAAACTCGCCGCGGTGAACGGTTTGCGAAAAGCGTACATGCAGAAGTACGTGCCGAATGCCGCAACCACTGCCCACGTCGCCCAGAACACATCGCCCCGTCCGACGGGCGAACCAGAGCCAGGAGGATCTTCGTTGACAGGTTTCACAATAGATCCTTCCAAACCGTGAACTGATATAAACCGATGGGCCTTCTTGCCCGGCGATTCTATCGCCCGTGATCGACGCCACGCCAGACTTGCGAGCGTACTATCATATTATTATCACGGAACTCACCTTGTCGTGTCTTGAGTGTGCCTCTGCTCGGAACGAGACGGACTCGGCGACAGGAGAGATGCTCACAATCGTTGCGAGCAGTGTTGAACAATAAAAGGCAAGGATTTATAGCAGACCGGTTCGGCCTCGCTCCCGCGTCGACACCGCTTGAAACGCAATCGAGCTTTTCCCCATCGAGACCACGTCGCGTTTCAAGCAGTGGCACTGGAATCTGGGTGGCACGTCCCTGAGACGCGAGGAACGAGCTGTCGAAGGGCGTGGACGAACGCGCCACACCGTTTCCATCAGCAGGACGAATGGGCTATCTTGCAGGAATTTGAGGCTCAAGCGGCCGCACATGGATACGAGTGCAGCTTGCTCACGGTGCCCGAGGTGCAGATACGAACACCAGCCGCGAATCCCACGGGTCTGCTCGGCGGACTCTTGCGGTCATCAAAAACTCATATCCTATTCGAATAGCGAATGATGGAGACGGCCCGTGAACTGACACGTCACCTGGAGCTCATTTTTTCCGTACCGATTGAATTTCGAGACGTGGGAAACGCGCCCGGACCTATAGGTTCGCCTGAGCGGTTCGTCCACCATCAAAATAAGTGACCGAAAACGAGGAGGCTCTGAAAGACGAAACGAAAAACAATCCAATGTAATTTCCAAACATTCGACCGATTGAAATTCATGGGGGGCGGGAATCACCCCAGAATCATAGGGCGCGACCATTTGCTCCGAGTCGAATAGTTCCGAAAAGAGTGGGGGCGGTTCGACCTGGACGGCGGCAACGTTCGGATCATTGCCGCCATGGGACGATTGAAGCAAAGCCGTGGTTTGACCAGACTCGCATTGCTCTGGATCCGTTACTTTTCCACCCGTTCGTGCATGGGTTCGCGACACTTTGGCGCGTCGACTTTGAAGAGTATCCAACTCTTTCCTAGCACTTTCAAGATCGACTTGAAGCTTCTCATTGGAAGTGCGTAACTTGTCGAGTGCTTCCTGTATTTGGCGTTGGCTAATTGGTGCATCGGGTGAACCCAACTGAAGATCTCGATCAACATCGCTAATCATGCGCAGATGTTGTTCGAGTTGGTTCGCGGCACGCTCGCCCAGCTTGGCAATCCCACTGGCGGCTCGATCCAATTCTGCCGCCGCCACTTTGTAGCCAAAGAAATAACCCACACCTAAATAAACGACTGACGCAATGCATGCGCCAAAAAATATTAGCTCATTCATGACCCTGCCCTGAGTCGGATTGAGTAACGATTCGTTTGCTTCATTACCTACATCGACCGGGGGGATTGCCACATCACAATAATTGTGAATCTGAAAGCGCAACTAGTTCTACTGAGGGAAGCGGTATTGCCCGCGCAACTGGATGTTACGTAGAAATACGCAATTTAGGGGTAGCCACAATGGGGGTTATGCGTGAAGGCCTCCATCCGATGCCGCTAATTTGCGGGTACTTCGTCGCGTGGGACATGATAAACAGGTAGGGAACTGCTGAAGTTGCCCATATGAGCGGGGAAGATTGTGACTGGTCGCAAGATCCGTGCGTGTGCCGAAAGCCAACGGTGCCGAGCTAGTTCCTTCCACGACATGGCGAGAAACATTAGATTCGTTTGCCGTGAAAATGGGATTAGAATTTGTCTCTGGTTAGCCGCTTTGCAAAGACGTTCCATTGTGACTTCGATTAGGAGGCCGCCTCGGGTACAACGAATTATGAAAATAGCCATCATCTCAGACGTGCATATTGGGCTGTCCGCACCGTGCGGCGGTACCTTGAAAAATGGTACGGAGCATTCCGCGCCGATTGTCTCGCACTTCGTTGATGGTATTCGACAATCCCGGGAGTACGCGTTTGCAGTCCAACTCGGTGACCTGATCCATGACATTGACCCAGAAAAGGATCAGCGGAACTTGCAAATGGGTATAGAACTATTTCGTGGTTGTAAAATTCCAGTACACCACGTGATCGGAAACCACGATACTATGAATATCTCGGCCAGCGAGTTTCGTGGTGCTCTGGGTTTGGAGTCACTGTGGTACTCGTTTGACGACGGCCCGTTCCATTTTGTGATTCTTTACTCGCAGACGCCAAGTAAGAAACATTCACCTATCTGCATTCCGGACGACGAGCTTCGTTGGCTCGAATCCGATCTTTCCCGCTCGTCAAAACCAACTATCGTCTTCGTCCACCACTCGCTTGCTGATCAGGATTTGGCGGGCAACCGCTGGTTCGAAGGGCGCCCCGACGATTGTCTAATTGAGAACCGCAGGAACGTCCGCGCGATTCTCTCGGGTTCCGGAAAAGCAGCTGCGGTGGTGAACGGTCATCTACACTGGAACCAGTTCAACATCCACGACGGCATACCATACATTACTCTTCAATCCGCGATTGAGACGATAAACGATAGCGATGCCTTCACTGAATCCTGGGGCGTGATCGAGTTAGACAATAAGGGAATTACCTTTGATGTACGCGGTAACGACCCGGCTAGATACGCACACCGGTTTACGCGCTTCTGATTTTAAACCTGATGAGAATTGGCTAATGTAGCCCGTAGGATGCAATTTGCAGAAATATCACGACAACTGACTAGCTCATCGACTAACACTAGATATACTGGTCGCGAGGGCGATTCGTACTATTGGGCCAACAGGGCAGACTCGAAGACCCATGGATCCCTCACAATCGACAAGATGCGGTTGTTTAGGTGAAATGATTCATAGCAGGGCGTAATCAATGCCCCATTCCCGAATAGCAATGCCGATTGATGATCGCGCTCTGGAATTGCGCCAGCGCCGATCCCACCTCTCGTCTGTCGCCACCTATCTCTCCAATTCGCTAGTGCAGCGCCGATTACGGAGCGCACCGAGCTCGGATGTGATTGGCGAATTTCTATCCGGAACACTACTGTTCGCTGATGTCTCAGGATTCACCGCACTTTCGGAGCAGTTGGCGAAGAGCGGTCATGAAGGCGCTGAAACACTCACCTCGCTGCTTAACGATTACTTCGAGGTAATGATCAGCATTGTCGCGGATTACCACGGCGATGTACTCCAGTTCGGCGGAGACTCACTTCTAGTAGTGTTCGGCGCTACCGACTTGCCCACAGATATTGGACACCAGCGTGCTGAGAGCAACATCCCACCCACAATGGAACCATCGGTTCTGGCGGCCATCCGCTGCGGACTGTGCATGCAAAAAGCCATGCAACGATTCGAGCGACTCGAAACAGCATGTGGTGTATTTCCGTTAACCATGCGTATCGCGATACATGGCGGTCCGTTCCTATTGGGCGGCGCTGGTTCCAGTTCGACGCATATACATCAGGTCATCTTCGGACCAACTCTCAATCGATTGGCATATGTTCAAACGTTTGCTCGGCCAGGCGAAGTGCTGATTACAGCAGAGGTCGCGCAGGTAGCGGGTGACAACATCGAGCTTTCGGACGAGGTCGAGGGCTGTTTTCGAGTTGTTGCCGTGAATGAGGTCATTTCGGTCAATGAGCCCACTGCCGATGGCTCATATTGCAACTTATCTGAGTTCGATGCGGTGGGTGCAGACGCCGCGGAGAAGATGTTATGTATGTATCTGATTCCAGCCGTCTACCGACGAATTGTCGAGGATCCCGCCGGATACGGCAACGAAGGCGAACATCGGCATATCACCACAATGTTTGTTCACTTCGTCGGAATGGATGAGGTCATGCGTACATCCGGACGGGACCAAGCACTGTACGTCGTCCGCATCCTCGACGATTACTTAGCCAGTATGAACCGCATCGTGGAACGGCATGGGGGGACGCTCACGTTCGAGAGCGCCTCCGGTCGTGGCGCGACGGCGCGGGTGACGCTGTCCCGGAGTGCGGCAACCGCCGCGCTCGCGGCCTGAAACGAATTGCCCGATGCCCT
>JANNPR010001043.1:0-3199 GCA_031400345.1 Planctomycetota bacterium
GTTCCGGTTGCGATGACGCCGTCTCCCTTCGGTGCTCACCAACTCGCGGGAGCAAGGCTGGTTGCTGAATTTGGCCGCCTGCTTGGCGAAATGGGCTGTCGTTGTGAGGTGTTGTATGAGATTGACTGGCGGATTGCTGACGACACGATCGTTCGTCCCGACGTTGTGATCATTTGTGGTGATATCCCCGAAAAACATTTGATGGAACCACCTGTTCTCATCGTTGAGATCTTGTCGGCAGCAACCGAACAAAAAGATCGAACCGTAAAGCGGGACCTCTATGCACGGCAGCGAGTACCGTATTATTTGGTTGTGGATCCGAACAAAAAAACAATTGAGACCTTAAAGCTGAGCGAATCGGGTACCTACGATCCAATGTCTGGACTGGTGATCAAGTTAGACCTAGCTGCGAACTGTTCCATCGATCTCAACTTAGCGAATCTATGGAAGTCGTAGGGTGGGACAAGATCCTGTCATTTATACACAACTTGTTAGATTTTTCGCATTCCTTGGCATGAGTTTTGCGCCACCAATTGAGGCAGTTGTTGAACTGCCAAATTTTCAAGGAGGGTGGCGATGTGCGAAGGAATTGCGGATGAGTTGCAGGGAATTGATCTTGGGGATAAGCGTTTGAACAAGCGCAGTGTGAAAGTGATCGAAGCGCTGGCGGCCAATCCCCAGGCGAGCATCAACGGGGCCTGTGAGGGATGGGGGGACACGCTCGCCGCATATCGGTTGTTTGACAACAAGGCCGTGAATCCCGAAGAGATTCTGGAACCGCATCGCCAAGCTACGGTGCGGCGCATGGCCGTGCTGCCGGTGGTACTTATTGTACAGGACACGACTGAACTCGACTTTACCGACCACCCGCCGAAGGACGCGAGGTGCCTCAATCGCGAGACGCGATTCGGGCTGTATCAACATGCCCACTTAGCCGTCACGCCGGACAAGTTGTTGCTTGGCGTCGTCGGCACCGAGTACTTTGACCGAGCACCGGAGAGCTTGGGTAAGACGGATGAACGGACCACGCTCCCGATCGAAGAGAAGGAAAGTTTTCGTTGGCTAAAAGGATATCGGCTGGCGTGTGAACTGGCGGGGCAATGTCCTACTACGCAGATCGTGAGCGTAGCGGATCGTGAGGCAGACATCTACGACATCTTCGTTGAGGCGCAAGAACAGACCGGTCTGCGTGCCGACTACATTATTCGCGGCAAGGAAGATCGCAGCACACTTGAGCGAAATCCTACCGCTGGTGGGGCGGCGTACCACAAAGTGCGTGATGAAGTCCGCGGCTCGAAATTACTGACGACTCGCGTCATGGAACTCAGCGCGACGCCCAAACGGAAGGCGCGGCAAGCGGTGCTTGAAGTACGTGCCATGACGCTGCAGGTCAAGCCACCGCACGCGCGGTCGCATCTGCCGTCGGTGACGGTCAACGTCGTGATGGTGGAAGAAGTGGGGGGCCCCGACGACGGCACCGACGTATCCTGGTTGCTCATTACCACACTGCCAATCGGCACCGTGGATGAAGTGCTGCGAATCTTGGATTACTATGTCGCGAGATGGATCGTTGAAATCTATTTCCGCACGCTGAAATCGGGTTGCTGCGTGGAAGAGATTCAGCTTGAAACAAATCGTCGACTGCAGAACTGTTTGGCCTTCTACGTCATCATCGCATGGCGAGTTCTCTATCTGACCTACATGAACCGCACCAGTCCCACGTTGCCTTGCACAGCAGTGTTCGACGACGCAGAATGGAAGTCCGTCTGGCGCGTCGTGACGAAACAGTCGCTACCATCGACCCCTCCGACGCTATCGGATTTCATGAAACTACTGACTCAACTCGGTGGCTACAACAACCGCGCCCAGGAACCCGCCGCCGGCCCACAAACAATCTGGATCGGTATGCGCAGAATGCTCGACTTCGCCACTGCCTGGCTCAGCTTTGGACCGGAACGCAAACAGAGTTACGTATAAATAACAGGAACAAGTCCCACCCTACGACATGATTAGCGGTAGTCCCATTGGTGGGCCGTCGCTCGCTTCGCGATCTTGTCCCACCCTACATCCACGCAGGCGCTGGAGCTTCATAGCGCGACCGTTGTTTTGACTGCGGGTGTGTGAACTCGATCGCTGCCGCATGCAAGCAAAGCGGTGGGTCGGCAATCGATAGGGTCTTGGGGTCTCCGAGATTCCGGTCCGGTAGATAAATGGGATCGCCAATGACGGGGAACTCAAGCATCCATAGGTGGGCGCGAATTTGGTTGGTGCGACCCGTCAGTGGTTGCACTTCGAGCAGCGCTGTGCCGTCCCCGAATTCTTGCAGGATCTGAAATCGGGTACTTGCTGTGGCACCGTTGTGATCGACAACGCGCACGCCATTTGGGCCTGGGTGGGCAAGGATCGGCAAGTGACACTCGAAGGTCCGCTGCGCCGGACGGCCTAGAACTCGGGCGAGGTAGATCTTGTTCACGGTTCCAGCGTCAAACTGCGGCTGAAGAATTCTGGCAACTTGACCCGTCTTGCTGAACACGACAACGCCTGAGGTATCGGCATCCAGACGATGTGCGGGGCGAAGTCGGAGCGGCTGATAGACCAGCCCCAGTAGGTAGCTCAGCGAGTTCCTATTGAATCGCCCACACGGATGCGTTGGCAACGGCGCAGGTTTGTTGACGACGACGATCGCCTCATCTTCGTGCAGGATTTGAATGTCAGCGTTTACGTCGGGTTCACGAGTGGCGGGCATCTTATGAAACAATCGCTCGCCGGCGCGAACGATATATCCGGGTTGCACCGGTTTGTCGCGACAGACGAGCTGCCCCACTTCACAGACCTGCCGCCATTCGTCGCGCGAGAGCTGTGTTCGCATTGCTTCCAGAAAGTCGAGCAGTTCGGTGCGGTCGAACCGCAGTGGGACGCTCATGGGTCGGACGTTGTCGTAGGGTACGCTGCCCGGTAAAGGCATTGCCACCTCACGAATCGCCAAGCGGCGAACTTGAAGGATCTCCCAACGCCTGTCTTCTTCCGACTGATGACAATAGGGACACGACTTGCCCTCGACGTATTGCGGCGAAGACTGGTCCTGTCGCGATAGGATCGCTTGGCACACGAAACACTGAAGCAAGTCGCCTACCTGCAAGTCCGTGTCTACGGCAACTCGCTTGTCGAACACGAAGCACTGTCCCTGAAAATGCTTGCC
>JANNPR010001080.1:0-3272 GCA_031400345.1 Planctomycetota bacterium
GAGAGCTCCCACGTAGCGAGTGGCCGTTGGCGTGTACGTGGCACTGCCAAACCAACCGCAGACGCCTAAATAGTTGGTCCGACCAATACCGGCACCACCACCCGTGATACCAAAGTAACCGTAATGAAATCCGCTGTTGGCTGGATGCAACACCACAATCGTTCCGGTCGAGTTGATGTACGGATTCGTTGATGGGCAAATAAACCCTGCGACACGAGTTTGCGCGACTGCCCAAGTATTAGCGTCGGTCCAAAAGGGCTTGACGTTCAGCCACGGTTGCGGAGTTACGTTGAAATTATCGACGTTGGTGTTGATCGCAATCTTGTCGTAGACGTTTTGGCCTTCCATAAATGGAAGCAAAAAAGCGAGAACACCCAAGTGCTGATCCTGGTAAGTGGGTGCCCCATCTTTGGGAACCGGGCCAAGATAGCCTGGCGGGAAACGCTTGTATGTGTCATGGAACATGTGCCCCGCCAGGCCAATCTGCTTGAGATTGTTACTGCACTGCATACGCCTGGCAGCTTCACGAGCCGCTTGTACGGCTGGCAACAATAGTGCCACCAAGATTCCGATGATTGCGATGACGACTAGCAGCTCGACAAGGGTAAACCCCCCCCCTCTCAAGGCTCGACGTGAGCCCGTCCGGAAACCTAGCATGTGTGACCCCCCTCTTCGGTGATAGTAACAAAACTTATGACAAGAACAAATCCATTGAGTATTGATATGGGCGATGCTTGTTCAGGCATCTATATATCCGCCCAAAATTAGAAAACGATTGGGCTTGATTTTAATCCTTGCGAGACACCGGTCAATCGAGAAATTGTCGAATCTCCAGCATTTTCTGGCATCAAGTTGGAATTCACATACGCAGTTCACGTGCCATCCCTGACACCTCCAATAGTCCTTCAGTTACTGCGACGCAATCTCACAATCGTCAAACAAGCCCAGTTATGTGACCGTTTCCTTCCAAACTGCTGTGAAATTCACGACGGTTGTGCAAATTACAGTTTGCACCTCGCGTCGATGTGCAGCCCATTCCGGCGCCGTTTTAGGCATTCAACTGCACAGCAAACGGGCACGAGCAGCAGGACTCGGCATTTCGCTCATATCCTGAGATTGTCTGAAATGTTGAACATTCACGGGGATTATTCCTTCCAAATCGGCAGTTTGTGATTGAACCGTGGTCATTGCTGTACAGGGCGACTGTAGAGTTGCGACGATCGCACAGTTCATGACTGCCATTCAACCGTCGGAGACTTGGCCTTCGACCCTGGTTAGATGCGACCCGGCGGTGTCACAGCGTTGCTCAATGCCCGAATGAGGTTTGATATATCGATTGGCTTCGAAAAACACTCACGAACCCCTAGCTCGAGCGCCTCTTGCCGGTCCCCCCACCTCGGAAATCCCAAGATGGCAAACACGGGTGCCGGTGTCACCTGCTGGATGAAATCTTTCAGCCGATTGTTACTGACAGACATGTCGAACTCGCCATCCCAAATACCGAATGTAGGGTGACACGCGCTGAGAAAGGAAGCACGAACGCTCGAAGGGCGCATGCAGGCGTTAGCCACGACGTCGGAATTCTCAGGTCGCAGCCAACTAGGATCAAACCCAACATCCTGCAATGGAATGGCCCACGTTTCGAAGGCAACGCGATCCGGCGCCCAAATCAGCACACGCGGCCCGACGTCGGTCGATCTGGGTCCGAAATCGGGAGGCGCACTTTGCAAAGCAGGTTTGAAATGATGCGCAGCGAGAATTGAGTGTTCCATCTCGGTGCGCGTGCGAGGCAACATCCAGGACGCGGAAGCGCCGCTACTGATGGCCTCGATTTCGGGGCAGGCTCGTAGTGAAAACTGATGCCAATAAATTCGAGCGACACCTGGCCACGGGTGACCCGTTCGAATCTCTCCCTCGCACCAACTACCGAGCAACGCCACAAGCCTGGCCAAAGGGGCCGCAGAATGAATTAATTCGATATCCCGTTCCGAAAATATCGCGGGCCGAGCTTGTACAAACATGATAACGTCGGGCCCGTGCCTCGTGGCCGCAAGAATTTCTACCGCTTGCCCGATGGTGGCGGCGCGGTGGACGTTTGCGAAGCATACCAGCCAATCCAGCGCCGACTGGAATTCGGCGGCGCTCGTGTAACCGATCAACAATAAATTAGCTTTCATCAAAAGCCTTGTGGCTGGCATATTTGACCGACTGACGGACTCATGAGTTCGTGATATTGCTTTCGTAATCCGCTACCAGCTGATGTACCAATTCGGCATCGGGCGCTGACCGCAAATCAGATAGGAAATCTGGGAACGCAATCAATCGACTCAAGCGGGCCAAGGCGCGCAGGTGTCCGCGGTCCTCGGTCGAACAGATTAAGAAGAATACGTCAGTGAGATTCCCCCGGTCGCCACCAAAGGGAATTGCTTGTGAGGTGATACCGACTGATATGAATGGCTCGGCTAGGATATCGGCCAAAGGCCGCCGAGGGTGCAACAGAGCGACGCCGTTTTCCATGGCTGTCGAGTGAAGATTCTCACGTGCGTTGACCGCAGCCGCCATCTTGGCGGGATCCCAAAGCAGTTGCGTTTGCGCGGCAACCTCCACCATGGCCTTAATCACCGAACTGCGAGTGCGAGCCAGTAGTGGCACGGCAATTCCGGCGCGGGGCAACAAAGCGGCTAACGAAACCGCTTCCGAAACGTTGCCGCCGGAGTCGCGATCCAGCATCCCCTCCATTTGGGAAAGTGCGCCGTCGTCCGATGCGCCAATACGGTCCTCCAACCAGTGATGAATCTCGGCCGCGGAAAATCGCCACTGACCCGCGATCTTTCGGCCAGGAAGATTTCCCCGGTCCGCCATCCTCTGTACTTGCGATGCATTCAGATGCAGATATTCCGAAAGCGACGGCACATCAAAGTCATCAATCGACATCGGCACAATCCAAATCGATTTAGCAGCCCCAATTCCTCCTGGCCCATTAATCACCGAGCGATCTTCGGATATCTAAGCCCACGTGTCCACCTAGGACCCGCACAACTTCTATTACATTTGCTGTATCATATAGCTCAGATTGAACCACGAAAAACACCAATTAAACGCAAAGGAAGACGATACCATTCAGTGATTTCAAAGCAGAGTTTTGACTTGGCAATGGTCTTTCTTGACTGCGTCTTTTCTTTCGTCGGTTTCGCGTCTTTCGTGGTTTGATTCCCCCCGATGCCGTTTTACCATTCCCCGCAGCGGCCGTACTGGAAACATAACTATTGGCC
>JANNPR010001085.1:0-8431 GCA_031400345.1 Planctomycetota bacterium
AACATGTCGCATGAACTGCGGACTCCGTTGAATAGCCTGCTCATTCTCAGCCAAATGCTGGCCGACAACCCGGAGCTTAATTTGACCGAAAAGCAGGTCGATTTTGCACGCGGTATTCACGGTTCGGGAGTCGATCTATTGGCCCTCATCAACGACATCTTGGATATGTCGAAGATCGAGTCCGGCACCGTTACGGTCGATGTCGATGAGTTAACGTTTCCCGAAATTGAAACCCTGGTGGAACGGACCTTCCGCCAAGTCGCGCAGGAAAAAGGGCTAGAGTTCCGCATCGAAATGTCCGAGGATTTGCCTCCAACAATTATGAGTGACAGCAAGCGACTCCAACAGATTCTGAAAAACTTGTTGTCGAACGCGTTCAAGTTTACGGAGGAAGGAATTGTCAATCTTAACATACAGCCGGCTCGACGAGGCTGGAGCTCAGGCCATCCCATACTCGATAACGCTGGTCAAGTAATAGCATTTTCCGTAACGGACACCGGAGTTGGTATCCCATCCGACCAGTTGCAAATCATTTTCGAACCCTTCCAGCAGGTGGACATGAGTAGCACTCGCAAGTACGGCGGGACGGGATTGGGACTATCGGTAAGCCGGTCGATTGCTCGTCTCCTTGGCGGCGAGATTCGCGTCAGCAGTATTCCCGGGAAGGGAAGCACATTTACGTTCTATCTTCCCGCGGATTACCATCCCGTGGTCCAACAGTCAGAAGAATCGCGTAGCGAAACCGAGTGGCTTTCTGGACCCGAAGCGAAATCTGCCCCGACTTCGCGGTCGCCGGATCCATCCCCAGCAAAACAGCCGTTGCATCTTCAGACCGCCGAGAAATTAACCAGTCGCAAGCCACCGCTCACGAACCCGGCGGTAGCCGATCCGACCACGGACGACCGCCGCAGCATTCAAGAGGGCGACCGTGTGCTGTTGATTATTGAAGATGACGTGCGGTTTGCCAACGTTTTGCTACATATGGCTCGCGAACGGGATTTCAAGGGCGTCATTGCTTCTCGCGGCGACACCGGAATGGAGCTGGCTCGACGGTTCACCCCAGATGCGATCATGCTCGACATCGAGATGCCTGGCATGGAAGGCTGGGCGGTCCTGGACCGGCTGAAGCATTCGCCTCAACTTCGTCATATTCCGGTGCATATCATCAGCGTCGGAGATTCCGCCCCTCGCGGGCTGAAACAGGGCGCCTTTGCCAGCTTGCAAAAACCCGTCTCGGCGAAGGAGTTAGGAGACGCGTTTTCACGGATGACCGAGTTCTTAGACCGCGAAGTAAAGCGACTCTTATTAGTCGAGGATAATCTGGTCGAACGCAATAGTATTCAAGAGTTAATTGGAAATGGAGATGTGCGTACGACGGCCGTCGGCTCAACTCGCGAAGCACTGGAGGCGCTACGAACCGAACGATTCGACTGCGTTGTGCTCGATCTCCGCCTTCCCGACGCAAGTGGTTTGGAGCTGATACAAACGATCCGTCGGCAGGACGACCTAAAGGAAATGCCTATCATCGTCTACACCGGAAAAGACCTCACGCCGGACGAACTACAAAAGCTTAATCGTTTGGCGGAGAGCGTGATTATCAAGGATGTCCGATCGTCCGAACATCTCCTGGATGAAACGACGCTGTTTCTGCATCGAGTGGAAGCAAACTTGCCGGAGAATAAGAAACGGATGCTTCGCCAGATCCGAGAAACGGACTCCGTGCTCTCCAGTCGAAAGGTGCTACTTGTCGATGACGACGTTCGCACGACGTTTGCCCTGGCAAACCTTCTCGAACGCCACCGCATGGTGACGGTCTACGCCGAAGACGGGAAGAAGGCAATCGAAGTCCTACAACAAACTTCGGATATCGACCTGGTTTTAATGGACATGATGATGCCAGAAATGAGCGGCTATGACGCAATTCGTGCAATCCGCGCCATGGAACGCTTTCGGTCGCTACCCATCATTGCGCTAACGGCTAAAGCACTGAAGGGAGATCGGGAGGAATGCATCCAGGCGGGCGCATCGGATTACATCTCCAAACCAGTCGACACCGATCAGTTGATGTCGTTATTGCGCGTTTGGCTATACCGCTGAGGGTGGAGTTCGTGAACGAAAAGCCCGTTTCAAATGAACCAAGACAGACCGAAATGGTTCAGGTTCGCTCACTGCTCAACGCAATCTATTTGCGGTATGGACTCGATTTCCGCAACTACGCTGATACTTCAATTACGCGGCGGATTCAGAAAGTCGTGCGAGCTGAAAATCTCATCGATATAGCGCAACTAGAGCGCAGGTTGATCGTCGACCCCGCCTGCATGGAGCGATTTTTGGCGACAGCCACGGTAAATGTCACGTCGATGTTCCGCGACCCAGATTTTTATCGGGTACTACGCAATGATGTGCTGCCACATATTAAAACTCGCCCTTTCACGCGAATTTGGCATGCTGGTTGCTCCACTGGAGAAGAGGTAATATCCCTGGCTATCCTACTGCGTGAGGCAGGCCTCGAGCGGCGATGCCGCATTTACGCCACCGACGTGAACGCCGAAGTATTGGAGAGGGCGAAGCAAGGCGTATTTCCGCTCCCGCTGCTGCGTGAATACAGCAAGAATTACATTGCCGCGGGAGGCCGGGAGCCATTTTCAGACTACTACGTCGCACGGTACGATCGTGTGCTCTTCGACCGGCGTTTAAGGTCGAACGTCGTTTATTCTCAACACAATCTTGCGAGCGATGGTCCGTTTAACTTGTTTGACTTAATCCTTTGTCGCAATGTCATGATTTATTTTAAGCGAGAATTATCTGATCGCGTACACCGTTTGCTCTATGAAAGTCTAATGCCCAGCGGGCTGCTATGTTTAGGAACCAGCGAAGTCATTCAGTTCACACCACATGAATCCTCCTACCGACCATTTCACGCCGAACAGCGTATCTATCAAAAATTATTATGACAGTCATTCGCACAACTGGTACGACCAAGAGGTCGGATCCTGCGCACTTGCAAGCGCTGGATCTCTCGACCAGCATGCCGACGGTCAAAATCCTGATCGTCGATGACGTCCCCGCAAACCTGCTTGTCCTGGAGGCGGTGCTGGAAAGCCTGGGGCACACCTTGGTCCGAGCACGATCCGGCGAAGAGGCGTTGAAGTGTCTACTGCAGGATGACTTTGCCCTGATCCTTCTCGACGTTCATATGCCGGGGATGGATGGTTTCGAGACTGCAGAGATGATTCGCCAACGAGCTAGGTCACGATACACGCCGATCATATTTCTAACCGCCATCGATAAAACCGATACCCATGTTTCGCGAGGTTACTCCGTCGGTGGCGTCGACTATCTTTTTAAGCCCATCGTCCCAGAGATCCTCAAAGCGAAAGTGGTAGCCTTCGTCGACTTGTTTCTGAAAACTGCCATGGTATTCCAGCAGGCAGAGCAACTGCGCGAATTTGAACGCCAACGGCACCTGGCCGAATTGCAGGAGGCACAACGCCAATTGGAAGCCGAAAAGCTCGCTCAAGACTCGCTCGCGGCGCGGCGGGTCCAACAATTGCTTTTTCCACATCAAGCACCGTCATTTCCCGGTCTTGAAATTGCGGGCGCTTCTTACCCGGCCGATGCGACCGGTGGCGATTACTTCGACTACATCTCCAGTACCGAAGGATTTCTCGACATTGCGATCGGCGATGTCAGCGGACATGGTTTTGCGGCTGCTCTTTTCATGTCCGCCACTCGAGCCTACCTACGGGCCTCATCGTTGGTTCCCACCGGAATCGATCAGGTCCTCACGTTGGCAAACCGTGCTCTAACCTATGATATGGAGGGAAGCCACTTTGTGACGCTGCTGTATGCCCGTCTGACTCCCGGCCGTCTTTCGCTGAGTTACACTAGTGCCGGACATCCGCCCGGGTACGTTCTAAACTCCGCAGGCGACATCAAGAAGGAGTTGCACAGCACGGCTATTCCGCTGGGGATTATGGACGACCGAGAGTTTCCTCCGGGCCCAGAGGTCGAACTAGAATCGGGCGACTTAATCTTCCTGTTCACCGACGGGGTAACCGAAGCGCACGCGCCCGACGGTACCGAATTCGGCATGGATCGAGCTCTTCGAGTGGTCTGCGATAATCGGTCTCGCTCGGCAGCCGAAGTCGTCGAAGAACTGCATCAAGCGGTTCGAGATTTCATACAAAATCCGGTTCTGCAAGATGACGTTACGGCGATCGTCATTAAAGTCGCTTAATCAGGTTAGGTTTTGTGCCCAATGTTGATGTAGGCGTGCACGTGCGGAGAACCTCGGAAGTGCCATACAAACGACGGACCTTCGACTCGCCAAATGTCCCAGACTTTGTCGTCGTTGAGATCTCCTTGCTGGTAGAACGCGAGATGCAATTTGTCCATCCCGCCCGAGGCCTTTAGGATTTCGAAAACTTCATCGACGTCTTCCTTGCGGTACGGAGCCAACAGCACCTTGAGAGTCGACTCGACGAGTCCTTTTTGGTCGGCGCTGAGCTCGCCAAGAGCTACGCCAGGAAATGAACCGCGATCGCCTTGGATACTAACAGCTGCTTCTCCGGGCGCCATTTTCAGAAGGGCCTTTTCGACCTGCTTGGGATCGAGCGCCTTGAAGACTTCGTTCACTCTCTTGGTCTGGTAATGGTACAAGTTGTGCTTCGGGTCTTCTTCACCATGTCCGTAGACGATCGGGCCGCCAAAGGCAGCCTTATCGACGCTGTCGCCGTCGGCGCGAAGCGTCAAGTGGCGTCCGGTCATTTCCCATTGGAACTTTCCGCTTCCGGGAGTTCCAAACACGGCCACGCTGTAGGCCACCACGCCACCGTCATCGTACTCAGTCTGCTTTTGGAGCCGATCGTAGCCATCTTCTGTCGTGATATTGCGCAAGATCTCGTCAATAATCGCTTTTTGTTCTTTGCTGTAAAACTTTTCGCCAATCGTCGGTTTGGTGATATGCCAATTGGCGCTGATCTTCTGACGAAGTTCGTGATCGAACGGAAAAACAATCGTTTTCTTCTGTTCGTCCGAAAGTGAATTGTAAAATCGAGCAACCGCCGTTTCCGCAGAACTCTCGGGTGTGGGAGCTGCATGGGCAATCGAATCCGTCCACAGCGTGGGTGCGGCCGCACCGGCCAACATGGCGCCTCCCGCGGCTCGGATAAAGGTCCTTCGATCAACGGATCCATCACATTCTGCACAGGCAGGCTTTCGTTTTAAACTCACGGCAATCTCCTTCGGGATGTATCGATCAAGTGGTACAGAAGTCATCGTCTAAGGGAAACTCATCAGATTAGAACGACTGCTGGCTGCCAAGCCAAGCATTTCTGTCTATGATCTTCAAGATGAACCCCTTCTTGCTCCGACTGCTCACGCTGGTGATTGCATTTTGTTTCGTCGAACTCGTCAGTGCAAACGAGGCGATGAAGCCAAATGTTTTGATCTTCTTCGCCGACGATCTGGGATTTTCCGACATCGGCTGCTATGGGGGCGAAATCGAAACGCCAAACTTGAATCGGCTGGCGGAGAATGGACTGCGGTTTACTCAATGTTACAACACAGCTCGATGCTGGCCTTCTCGCGCGGCGTTGCTCACGGGGTACTATGCTCAAGCAGTACGTCGTGACACTCTGCCTGGCATGGGTGGCGGTGGACAAGGCGTGCGTCCGAAGTGGGCGAAGTTATTACCGCAATACTTGCATCCACTCGGATACCGATCGTATCACTCCGGCAAGTGGCATGTGGACGGAGAGCGACTGGCCGGTGGCTTCGACCACTCGTACTCGCTCGAGGACCACAACCGCTTGTTTTCACCTCAAGTTCACCTTGAAGATGACGTGAAACTCCCGGCTGTGGGACATGACAGCAACTACTACGGCACTACTTTCATCGCCGATCACGCCATTAAATGCCTGAAGGAACACAGCGAAAAATACACCCAGCAGCCGTTCTTTCAATATGTCGCCTTTACCAGTCCGCACTTCCCGCTCCATGCTCGGGGGGAAGATGTCGCAAAGTATCGAGGAAGGTACCGCCAAGGTTGGGATGCGCTTCGCATAAAACGGCTGGAACGAATGCGGTCGGCCGGAATTATCAACTGCGACCTATCGCCACGCACTCCCGACGTCCCCGCGTGGGACACACTCAGTGAATCCGAAAAAGATGCTTGGGACACGCGGATGGCAATCCACGCTGCGATGGTGGACCGGATGGACCGTGAAATCGGAAAAGTGCTCGATCAAGTCAAGAAGATGGGAGCACTCGACACTACATTCATCTGCTTCATGAGCGATAACGGTGCGAGCGCCGAACGGATTCTAAGAGGAGATGGCCACAATCCGAATGCACCTCCTGGTTCAGCTCAAACCTTCCAGTGTCTCGAACCCGGGTGGGCCAATCTTGCCAACACGCCTCTGCGTCTGTCGAAGATTTTTGTCCACGAAGGAGGTATTTCGACGCCACTGATTGTCCATTGGCCTGCCGGCATAAAGGCCCAGGGCGAACTGCGAAGTACGCCTTGCCACTTGATTGACTTCGTGCCGACAATTCTTGAACTCGTCGGCGCAAAACCGACCCAGTCCTTAGATGGAAAAACAGGACCTCCGCTTCATGGCAAGAGCATCGCTCCCTTGTTCGCGCGCGAGGGTACGGTTCGGCGCGACTACCTGTGGTGGTTTCACAGTGGCAACCGAGCAATTCGCCTGGGCGATTGGAAACTCGTGGCCACAGGAGAGGCCGGAAACTGGGAACTCTACGATCTCAGCAACGACCGGGCCGAGTCTCACGATCTGGCGGCAAAGCATCCGGAAAAAGTACGTCAGTTGGAACAAGAATGGACTAAGCATCTGGAAGAATTCCGCGAGCTGGCCAAAAATGATGGTAATCAATTGACATCCGATCCGCGGATGTAAATCGGATTGGAATAGATCCAAGGGCGATCTTCGCCGTCAATGGCCAGCCATGCCTCAACTCGATAAACCCCTGGGTCTGAAACAGTCTGCTGTAAACGGAGGCCTCGTTGGTCAGTCACTAATTTGCCACTGTTGAGCAGCCGTATGCGACACTCAACCGGAAACTCGGCAAACAGAGTCAATTCTTTGCCATAGGCACATTCATCCCCCATGATCCATACCGATTCCGGTTGTGACTCTCCGTCGCTCGCGCCGGATTCTTTGTGCAGCTGAAAAGAAAAGCCGGTGGGATCACACATCCAATCGTGGCTCACATAGGCGTGTCCATCTCGGAGCGCCATGCGGATGGTTGATTCACTTAATTCGGAAGCCAGTATATGCGTAGAGACGTTGCGAAAGGAACGGAAGTAGGGGTCGAAATCTAGCCGCGCTAGCTCGTCCCCCGGCTGCCTATCTTTCGTTAACAACCGGATTCCAGGCCGAAGGGTCGCCGTAAACGATCGAAATTTAGCGTCGGCATCCACATTGGTCCCAATCATTGCCGTATTGGCATCGACCATCTTCATGATCAGAACCTGGTTGTGATGACAGTCATTGGCGGCCACCCCGGTCAAACGGCGAGTTGTCGTTTCCGCATCCCATTTCGCCAGGTAATCGTCTGGGTAGCCGCACTGAAACGCCAACATTTCATCGGGATACATTCGCAGCCCGTGTTCCAGTTCCTTGAGCGACACCGGATCCGTCATTTTCAACAACACAGCTAAAATACCGGCCGCATCTTTTTTGGCATCGGCGTGCCGGTTATAAATTTCCAACCCGTCCAGACCTTCCATCGAATGGTCCGGACGTTCTTCGATGTGGGACAAAAAAATCAGCCCACGGTCTTGTCGCACCGATTGAATGAGCGAAGGCGTTGGGTCGGCCATGCGATGCATGATCGAATGCGTCGGATAAAGCAGAAAGCCGCGCGCTTCCGACCCAGGAATGAACAAGACACCGTCGTGAATTCCTTGCCAGCTGTCGCTGATGAAATCTTTTGGCGGACGATGATGGTCCGTGAGCAAGATCGCCTGCACACCCGCTCGCTTGGCGTCCGTCAACATTTCGCTGCGCGTTCCACCGGTGTGCGTTGAATCTTCGGCGTGCGCGTGCAAGATGGCGCGAAAGTCAGTCAGGTTGGGATGCGGTGGCAACTTCCGCCGGGTTTTGTTCCATCGCTCCGCATCTTCATGAGCCGCCTTCAGATGTTCCAGCTCCATTCGCTCGATGGAGGTTCGTGTTTGCGGGGGCGGGGAAGGTTCATCCGCTTGCGATTCGGTAACGGATAGTGCGGTCCATAAGGCAATTACATAAAGACGTCGGGCTTGATTAATTGGACCGACTTGCGAGCGTGCCATTCTTATAAGCCTTGTCCTCATTGACGGACTTAAACATCGAGGTTTCGCACGTCCAAGGCATATTTCTCTATGAATTCGCGACGTGGTTCAACCTTGTCACCCATTAGTACTCGG
>JANNPR010001122.1:0-3225 GCA_031400345.1 Planctomycetota bacterium
GTTCTGGCTAATCTGCTGCGGTGGTGTGCTCGTGCCAATCCCGACGAGTCGAAGTGTCATCGAAGGTGTGCCTACTTTTCTATCAAGGAATGGCTGAGTGAGCGTTGGTGTTGGGTGTTAGTCGCAAAGGACGCAAAGGACGTTGAATACGATTCGCAATTGGCAACCACACACCGGGTGCAAACGCAGCAATACGCACTGCCAAATTCGTTACCCAGGGGCGTTTCAGCAATGCTGCCAGAGCACGACAGGCCAATTGCCTCCGCCCGACAACTTCTGATGACGTTTTGCGCCATTCCAAAATGAAGTTTGGATTCCATTGTTCGCACGCCCGATTTGCTAACTCCGCCGCGGCGGCACCCGAAAGCATCGACCAGCCAATTCCCTCGCCGGTGAAAGGCTCGATGTATCCCGCTGCGTCTCCGATTACTAATAGTCGCACGTCGGACACGGGGCCTCCGCCCGACAAATGTGGTGTTCCTACCCAATTTCCTTTGCCAATGTCGACGCCTGGATCGAATTTCGCATCCCTCAGCAATCTTGCAACTGCTGTGCCGAGACCTTCGGAACGAGATAACGCCTCTGGCGAGATTGCCGCAGCGATGTTCAAGCGACCTGACTCGATTTGAACTAACCCAACATAGCCTGTCCGCCCCACGATCATGTGGATGGTGTCGGATTCGATGGCGGCAGGCGTGGAATCGAATTCACAACCGGCTCCAATGCGGGATAACGTCTTCACTCGGCGATGGAGATTTCGAAGTTGCACAAGTGAGGATCGTGCCAGCCCGTCGGCAGCGATGACCATCCGAGCGCGGGCCATCTGCGAGTTCAAAGTCACTAAGCGGGCATCCGCCTCGTACGTCCCAACTTCCGCTTCCGTCGCGTCGCGAAACGTGACCCCAGCAGCTTGAGCAGCACTCACCAACACGGCGTCGAAAGTGGATCGAGACACAGCCAAACCTGGAGGGATGCAGATTTTGAACTGTCCGGTAGGACCGATGACTCGGAAAGTTGTGAGGCTTGGGCCGGCTACTGACTGCACGCGGTCGCGCAACTCAAGTGATTCAAGTACGGTAAGGGCTGCCGCTCCGACGCATCCGCCACACACTTTGTGTCGCGGAAATGTTTTTCGATCGACAAGCAGAACCTCACGACCGGCTAACGCTAGCTGTCGTGCGGCAATGGCTCCAGCCGGTCCCGCGCCAATCACGATAGCGTCCCAAGTGTCGACCGCCATCACGTGGGCCTCCTCCACTCCAAAAGGAATCGCCAGGGAAATCGATGTCTGATTTGGGCCTGCAGCATGCCGGCCCGTTTCGCTAGTTCCATTGCCTCTTCGACAGTGAAAGCTCCCGAAACCGACAACGGCCCATCCATGTGAACCACGGGCGAACGACTCAGGATCCGACAGCCGAACCAGGCAGCAAGGTATCCGGCGCGAGAGCGACGAAGATCGTTCACGAGGACCATGTGCTTGGCAGCCAGGGTCAACTTCCGTAGCAATGATATCGCATCTGGCTCATTCAGGTGGTGCAAGAATAACGAACACATTACCACGTCGTAATTCTCGGGAATGTCCTGCGCCAAAGCATCCAACAGAAAAAACGTAGGAGGCGAAACACACGAGCTCGCTCGTTCGCGGGCCACCTTCAATGCAACCTCACTGACATCGCAACTGGCAAAGTGCATTTCGATTCCGACAGCGGCGGCTTTACCTGCTAATCGAATGACGACATCGCCTCCACCTCCCGCCAAATCGAGAATCCGTAGCGGTCGAGGCGCCATCTCTCGGGCCAGGCGTTTCAAGCTGGGCCAAAAGATCCCCGCACTTCCGCTCCACCAGTTGACGCGTGCGAGACCGCGCAGTGCCTGCCGATGCATCGATGGGTCTAAGCTGGGCTGGTCCATCCATTCCGGCACACGACGCCGATGTTTCAAATGGTCATTGGTCACTTGTCACTTGTCACTGGCATTCGGCCGTCCCCGCGGGAGTAATCCCAGACGAATCGTTCATCGATGTCGATGGCGTGACGCCGACACATGTCACGAAATTGGTCCTTGAATCTCAGCCGTCCCTGAGGGGCTACTCCCAGACGTAGGCTCGCCGAATATTCTTTCGTGGGCTATTAAGGCTGAATGCGGCGGCCAGTGGCACACGAACCTCGGGTAATCCTGTTTCAATTGCCCCGTCACTTTGTTTCTTTGTCGATCCCTCTCGCCATCCCTGGGCTTCCCCATCAGGTGAAGGTGGCAAATTCAGCTGATTTACAACCAACAATACGTCGATGGCTGAAACAACATTGTCTCCACTTGTATCCAGAAATGCAGGGGGGATCTGGGGCAGGGCGGGTCGAGGCAGGTGCCCTTCCGCGTCGGAAATCAGCGGCAAGTTAAGCTCGTTGATAATCAACAGCGCGTCGAGCGGCACAACAAAGGTATCCGCGTTCACATCCAAACTTGTCAGCGGGTTCTGCCAGGGAGCTGCATTTCGAACAACGGTGAGCACAAAATCATCTACGACTGATAAGGCCGGACTGCCCGAGTCGGTTGCGGTAACTTGAATGTGAAAGTATCCAGCGTCAGCGTCGCTTGCTAAGCCAGAAAACCTTCTGCTGGATGACTCGAATGAGAGCCAGCCAGGCAATGGCAAATTGTTAAACAGCTTTGCGGATAATGTCAGAATGTCACCAGTATCCAGGTCCGCAAACGAAGTCTCCGGCACAACGAACTGGAAGACATCGCTCGCGATATTGAACAGATCTCCAAGTTGCTCAACCAACGTCGGCGGTTCATTAACGTTCGAAATTGTAATCACGAACGATTTCTCGGTCGACGAATCCGCCAGGTCTTTAGCTGCCACCCGCACCTTTAAGTTATTCGTCGACTCGTGGTTCAATACAACACCGGAACGAAGCTGCAACTGGTTACCGCTAATTTGGACAGACGCGTTATCGTCCGCTCCGATCCCGCTGACGAAGGAAAAGGTATGGGTATCGCCTACGTCCGGATCGACGGCGGTGAGATTGCCCACAGTTACCGCGTTGGTTGTATCGGTGTTTTCTAGAATGGTGGTGTTGTCCAGCCCAATGTCCGTGGGTGGTTCATTAACATTCGAAATCGTAATCACGAACGCTTTCTCGGTCGACGAATCTGCCGCGTCTTTAGCCGCCACTCGGACCTTCAAGCTGCTGGTCGCCTCATGGTTCAGGACGACTCCTGAAC
>JANNPR010000658.1:0-1919 GCA_031400345.1 Planctomycetota bacterium
CTGTTTCCCCCCGGTTTGTGGGCCCTGTGAATCCCTGTGCACCACTGAATAGCTGAACGTTGTCTAGCGACAACAGGGGACAGGGAATAAGGCAACACGGAATACAAGCATCGGCACAACCCATTTCCATGCCCCCCATTCCGCCAACGTCCCCGAAATCGCCGCTAAATGTTTCCCCTTCCATAATGACATCCCCTTCCACCACTTCACTCATGGAGTGACGCTCGCCAACCGAGTGTCGGGGTTCGGTAGGCTCCATCGGCTCCATCGGCTCCATAGTTTCCGTCGGTTGGGACGTAATCGATCGGCTTGGGTTGACAAGCACCGAGTTCTTGCCGGCAACTCGGGGATTGGCCGGTATCAATTCGGGGCTTACCCCGCTAGCTGGAACGACGGGACGATTGAGCGTTACCGTATGCGTCAGGGGTTTCGCTTTCTCAGCCGCAGGTCGAGCCGCCGAAGTATCCGCCGTTGGGGCCTGCCGTAACGGATTGGTCCGGGGAGCGTCCTCTGCGAAGGCAAAGGTGCCGATGCCGAGCGTCAACCCTAGTGCAAATGAACTTGTAATTAGCCGGAATTCGCGGTGTTCGCGTTTCATGTAGCCACCCTCAACGAAGGTCCCCAGGCCGGAGTCAAATTCGTATTTTCGCGGTAGCCCAAAGTATCGGACATTGCCCAACCGGAACTTTCGGAAAATCCGGAAAATACAGCGAGGATTGCCTATCTTGACAGTTCAAAGCCAGGATCAAACCACGAAAAACACGTAGCAAACGAAAGAAAGACAGGAACCTCGTATGCAATGCCAATGCTGATCGAGAGCGGATTGTGAAATAATGTAGCCCTTCTTTCGTCTGTTTTGTGTCTTTCGTGGTTCAAAAATTTATCGATTTGACGCCGGACTGAATTCCCTCGCTGGCGCTTCGGGCTAGTAATCAGCACTCATAAGCGGATTGGTAGATTTTCAAGAGGTCTTGCTGGGTGGCTTGGCGAGGATTAACCCAGAGGAGTCGCTTTATTGTGAAGGCCTTCTCGGAAAATCGCGGCAACTGATCTGGCTTGCCACCGATCTCTTTGATGGAAAGCGGGATTCCGATATCACGACGAATCTGTTCCACCGCAAGGACGGCTTCTTCCGCAGCCGCATCCGGAGAGAGGCTTTTAACGTCTCTTCCGAGCAAGGTGGCAATTCTTGCAAATGTGTCTCTACGTTCGGGGAGATTAAATCGCATCACGAAAGGTAATAGCAAGCCGTTGCCCGCGCCATGTGAACAGTGCAACTCACCCCCCATCGGGTATTCCAGTGCGTGAACGAGCGCTACTCCACAATTTGAAAACGACATCCCGGCGATCGTTGCTGCCAAGGCCATGCCCCGCCTGGCATCGTGGTTTTGAGGTTCATTCACCGCAAGGACTAAATGTTGCCCTATTAGTTGAATCGCTTTTTCCGCCAAACATTCCCCGAGAATATACCGACCCTCGTACGCACACGATTCGCCCGGCGGAACGGGAAGTCGGTCGAAATCCGTGGCGGTCATCGCTTCGATAGCGTGAGTTAGTGCGTCGATGCCACTATCGGCGGTGACTTTTTTTGGACACGAATAAGTAAGCTCAGGGTCGACCATGGCTGCGGTGGGACGCAGATAATTACTAAGAATACTAACCTTCATCTTGTTCGCGGTATCGGTCAGGACCGCGGCGTGCGAAACCTCGCTGCCCGTCCCGGCGGTTGTGGGCAGACAGATGAGCGGGAGCACAGGCCCAGGGACTCGATCGAAGCCGAAGTAGTCCTGCGGGGTTCCACCATGGATCAACATGGTGGCAGCGACTTTCGAGAGATCCATATTGCTGCCTCCCCCCAACCCGATCAGGCAGTCCGGGCGAAAACGACGCGCATGGTCCACTGCCTGAGCCACAGCATC
>JANNPR010001217.1:0-5890 GCA_031400345.1 Planctomycetota bacterium
GGTGCACGAAAACTGGGGTGATATCCCATCTCCGCCGCGGCGACATTCCCAACGGCGGAGATGGGATATCACCCCAGTTTTCGTGCACCTCCCCTTGATAAAACCCAGCGCTACTCGCGTAGTCCGAGCGACCAAACGCGGCGGCTCCATAGCCAGTTGGCCGTCGACGCGAAGGGCAGTAGTAGATTGGAATGAGTGCGCGAGCTACAGAATTCTCTCCGTTGTAATCGGGGGGACGGCCCGAGTGTATTGGTGGCAGGCTGAATTTGGCCAGGTCGTAAACGTTCGATTGCTCGACAAATGGCAAGATATGAAACCATTGGCTCCACCCCTTGGGATGGGCGGCATTGCAGCATGTCGTGCCGCTCTCGTACGCGCCGACAGGCTCGTCGTATACCATACCCGGCAGGCTCGGGTCGCCGTCGTAAGGTCCCCGCGGCAGATGACGATAGGTTGATTCAAAGTTCATGAAGCCCAAACCGATCTGCTTAAGATGGTTCGCGCACTGCATCCGGCGCGCGGCCTCTCGAGCGGCTTGAACGGCGGGTAGCAGCAGGGCCACCAGAATGCCAATGATTGCGATTACTACCAGTAGTTCAACCAGCGTAAATCCGGCCCGGCGGGCTCGGAACTTTTTGAAATATCCATTTGCCAACATGAGAATCTCCTAAATCCGGTCAGTTGCAGGAAAGATCATTTCACGTCGAACACGCACGGCACGTTGTTGGTCGGCCTGTTTCGGACGGCTCGATTTGCATGGTTTCTGTGCCAGTGACGCTTCTAAGGTGGTGATCTTGTCGACTGGAAATGACGAACTGAAGAAGCCTTCGCTAAGATCGGATGAAACTAAAGGGGGCGCGTCGGACCTGGTGGTGCTGCTGACGCCCGCTGCGGTACGCCGGTCCAGAGAAATATTAAGATATGATCAAGATTAAGCAGCGGAGTTCCGCCAAGTTTTTTCTGATGTGCAGGGCAGGTGAAGACACGACGCTCGGAAGATCTAGCACAGATCGCTCGCTCGCCCGATATCTTGGTATTAAGCTAGTCTGTTTATCGTCTGTCACATTCCGAATTGATATCTATGAAATTGCGCAGTGTTTGGAAGACCATTCGACGGATTCACCGCATTCTGCCGAGTCGAAAATCGGCTGCGAATAGAATCCGTCGTCTTGCGATCGAAGGACTTGAACTGCGAGCCATGCTCGCGGCGGTAACGGTCGATCTCAACACCTTTCGAACGGACGAATTCACGATTTCGGGTTCGTTTTCCTATTCTGAGATCCACCCCGAATACGAGGACGTGCTCCCGAGCGGTACGTTTACCAGCGAATCGGCCCAACTCGTCTGGTCTAGTCCGAGCAAAGCGTCGGGATCTATTCAAGCAGAGACAAGCGGATCCGGCTCGGACCGCGGTTTCGTGCTGGGCGGCTGGCATGGCTGTTCCGAATACACTACCGAAGAGCGAGGTAGCTTGGATATTTCGGTCGACGCAGCTGCGCGAACCTTGCGCGTGAGACAGACTCCCATCGATTCGGTGGTCTACACCCACTATCGAGACGTGACTGGCCGTAGGTTGTGCCCACAAGGAGATCCCTGGTACCGATTCTTCACAGGTAGCAGCGATGGTACGTTTGATGCCGTCAACAAAACTCTTTCGCGGGAATATCGACGCACCGGCGGATCGATCAGGTCGTCAACAATCCCCGTCACCAGCTTTCACTACATCAACAATTCTCCGACCGATGCGTCCTTAATTTATTTGTCGGCTCCGCCCGAGAGCGAGATACCGTCAGACTGGGAAACGGTGTCACCATCTAGCACTTCAAGTCCCATCCCGTCTTACGATGCAAGCCAAAACAGCCTCCAATTTCAAATCGAAATAACCGGGCGCGCTTTTACTCCGGGAGCTAACGTGGCTCAACCCGTTGGCCGGCTCCGCTTATACTGGGCGGAAAATGCCAGCACCAGTCGTAACGAAGAGATTCCCATCACAACCGGAACCAACGACTTGGCCTATTTTTGGAACACAGAAAAGCTGCACGTCCGAGTTGAGACGCTACTGGAGCCGCCGGATTGGGCTCGCTATTTGTATGCTCGGCTCGATTCCACGGTGGCTGACGCAAAGGCATCCAACGACGCGATATTCTTGCCTATTATTCGCGCGGAATTACCAGGTTCACAAACCGTAGCGCGTGTAGACGCCATTGCAAACGGGGTACATGGCAATCTGCTGCATTCCGAAGTTGCGATTTATCCGAATACCCGAGTTGTGGCGTACTCTCCCATCTCGGAGATGAATGTTCCGGTTCAAGTGTTTAACGACTCGGGAGCATTCGTTTATAAGTCGACATCGGACCTGGGCCTGGAATACCTGGGAAAAGGAGAACAAGTGCCGGACAGAGTTTCGTTCATGGTAATTCGGAATGGAGTCGTTTCCATCTACGCCGACCACACGATCTTGCTTGAAGGAGTGAACGATTCACCGATCGCGACCGATGATTTTTTTTCAACCGCTGACAATCAAGAGCTGTCCATACCGGGAGAAACATTGCTCGTAAACGATTGGGACGTGGATGTGATTGACACGATTGCGTTGGATTCGATCGCTGCCATGAGCGAGTTGGGAGTGCCATTAACGACGGATTCGCAGGGACAGATCCACTACAATCCACGCGTTTCGCCGCAACTGTATGCTTTGTCAATTAACGAATCGGCGCAGGATACTTTTACGTACAAAATCAAGGACCCCTTTGGAGTTACCGCGACGGCGACGGCGACGATCACGGTGATGGGGGCCAACGACCCACCGGCGATTGGGCCAATGGGCACGCAGTTTACTGTGATGGACACCTCAAAAACGATTCCGCTCTCCATCACCGACGGAGACGACAACCTCGCCGACGTGCAGGTCAGCGCCGTTTCGAACGATGGAAGCATCGTGCAGACGGAAGTTTCCGGTATCGGTGCAAGTCGCTCACTTGTGATCACACCCGTGGAATCCGCCACTGGCAAAACTCTGATCACGGTCTACGCCCAAGACCCATCGGGCGGCTCGACCTCAGTTACGTTTCTGATGGTAGTGGGGACTTCGACCGACGCGGATCTCGACGGTGTAGCGGACTCGATCGAGGACGCTGCGCCGAACGGTGGGGACATGAACCACGATGGTGTTCCCGATCGGCATCAGGTGAATGTCGCATCGACGAGCACCGCGAATTCACTGGGATACATTAACGTGGCTGTTGCGGATTCCGTAACGATCGATCGGATCGTACCCCAGCCCGCACCCGCCATTACCGGCGAAGCTGCTGGCGTCGAATTTCCAGTTGGACTCGTACGCGTCGAGGTCTCTGTTCCTTACGGCGGATCGCAGTCCATTCATCTGCAAAGCAGTTTTCAAAACGCTCCGCTGAATACCTGTTTTCAATACGAGACATCTGAGGGAGCAGGAGCCACGTGGCATCGAATGATTTTTGACCAATCTCAGGGAGCCCACATTTATGCGGACCGTATTACCATCGACGCCACCGATGGCGGCAGCTTCGATTTAGACGGAGTTGCTGATGGCCATATCATTCTCAACATTGGCCTGGGCTCGGTTTCCGATCCTTGGCATAACCTCATTCCGGAGGACGTAAACAATGATGGAGTGATCTCCCCGATTGATGCGCTTCTTATCATCAACGCACTCAATCGGAACACCGATACGAAGTTGCTTGCCAAACTTGCGGCTGGTCAAGAGATCCCCCACTTCTTGGATGTTTCTGGAGACCGGGTGCTTTCAGCGATCGACGCGCTGATTGTCATCAATTGGCTGAACCAATAAACAATCGAGCGAATGTGCATGGTTTCCTTCGCATCGTCGACCGGTCCAAAACAATTTGGCTTGGGGGATTCCACCTCAGTTCAGACGATGATTACGTTACACCAACAACGTGCGCTTTTTATGCGCACTCTCAGACACCATCCCTAAGGGGCACTGTAACAAGAAGGACGGCACCATGAGCTTGATTCGCACCCCGTATCAACTGTTCGGCTCAACGATCCTAGCGATGGCGATGGTTCTCATGGCTGGAGGACGCGCCGATCCGAGCGAGGTAAAAGCGGGCGCGCACGCTCAGCCGATTTCGCCCAATCTCCCCGCTCCCGTGAACGGCAGCATGAAAGGCGTATTTGCGGATAGCATCCACGACCACATGCACGCTCGTTGCCTGGCATTGCAGGGGGGGACTCGATCCGTCATTTTGTGCGTCGTTGATGCCTGCATGATTCCCCGCGACATCTGTGAACGAGCTAAGGAAATTGCCTCGGAGAAGACGGGAATTCCACGATCGAACATGCTCATCTCGGCCACGCACACGCACTCCGCCGCCACCCTCACCCCCGTTTTCCAAAGCGACCCGGATCCCGAGTACCTGGCCACCGTTCCGGAGCGCATTGCGGAAGGAATGATTCGAGCGTATCAGAATCTCGAGGCGGCGGAAATCGGCTGGGCCCAATCGAGCGATCCGTCGCAGGTCTTCAATCGACGTTGGTTTATGAAGGAGGGAGAAACATATGAAAACCCGTTTGGTATTACATCGGATCGAGTCAAGATGAACCCGGGCTATCAGAATCCGCAGGTCGATCGGCCATCGGGACCGGTGGATCCACAAGTCTCGGTTTTGGTGGTTCGGTCCCAAGCGGATCGCCGTCCGATCGCGTTGCTGGCGAACTACAGCCTGCATTATGTGGGGGGCCATCCCGCCATTTCCGCTGACTATTTTGCCGCGTTCGCTGAAGAGGTTGGACAGCGACTGAAGGTCACGGACAGGCGCTATCAGGATAAACCGCCGTTTGTTGGCATCCTGTCGAATGGTACCAGCGGCAATATTAACAATGTCGACTTTGGGGCGCCGGCGCCCCCGAAACGAATGCCCGGTGAACAGATCCGCAACGTCGCGCGCAGTGTTGCGGATGCGGCTATGAAGGCGTACGACTCGATCTCCTTTCAACCGGAAACATCACTCGACTGTATCGAGGCAGACCTTCAGCTTAAGGTTCGCAAGGCTTCGGCGAGCGAACTGGAATCCGCCAAACGGGTTCTTGAGACGACACCAAAAGACAAGGATGGCCAATTCTCCAACCCAAGCGCAATTTACGCGAGAGAAACCCTTCTGCTCGACGGGTACCCCCAGGAAGTTCCGGTCAAATTGCAGGTCTGGCGAGTGGGAGCACTCAGCATCGCTGCCATTCCTTGCGAGGTGTTCGTTGAGATTGGGCTCGACTTAAAGCAGCGTTCCCCCTTCGCGCAACACTTCACCATTTCGCTCGCGAACGGATACAACGGCTATTTGCCGACCGCCAAGCATCACGAATGGGGTGGCTACGAGACCTGGCGTGCGCGCAGCAGTTACCTGGAAGTTTCCGCTGGCGATCTCATCACCGATCAATTGATGAAAATGCTCGCCGAATTGAAAAAACGGTCGTGATCGAGAGTGACCTGGGGGGAGCGGCGGAACGACAGCCACCCTAGTCCGCAAAGACCAACCAATCTGGCAAAATACGCTAGAGTGATCCGAACACCATCTGGTAAAGGCGAGCCTTTCTATGGCTGAAGAACCCCTGATTGCGGTATTCATCGACTTCGAGAATTTGGCCATTGGCGTGCGCGCCATGAAGTCTGGCACGTTCCAGATTGAATTGGTCTTGCGACGGTTGCTGGAAAAAGGGCGAATTGTGTTCAAACGCGCTTACTGCGACTGGCGGAACTATCAGGATGCGGTTCGGGGATTTCACACCCAAGGCATCGAGCTGATCGACATCCCGCAGTCCAAGATGAGCGGTAAGAATAGTGCGGACATTCGGATGGTCGTAGATGCGATCGATTTGTGCTATTCCAAGGAGCACA
>JANNPR010001270.1:0-1828 GCA_031400345.1 Planctomycetota bacterium
CGATGAGTCAATTGACAAAGCCATCTCGTACTACACCAAGATGACGGCCACGTCCGGACAGGTTGCCTACTCTGGCGGTTTAGGCGGATTTGACGAATCGCTGGCGCGCATTTCGATCGCGACTCTGGTGTACTCTCTCGCCCGGCGCAAAGACCTCCCGCAGTTCAAATCGACGCTGGGCTATCTCAACCAGAAGTTAGAGTTCTCGGGCCGTTCGGGTTTCGGCTGGATGGAATATCAGCGCTACTACCAAGCACAGGCGTTGTTCCAGGGTGATGTCGAGGCTTGGGAGAAGTGGAACAAGCTGCTGATACGGCAGCTCAAACAAGAACAGCAGGTAAACGGTAGCTTCAAGGGCCAGTTTGGTCCGGCCGCCTCGACGTCTCTGTCGCTATTGGCTTTGGCATTGAATTACCGATTTCTACCCATTTATGAGCGATAAGTTACAGGCCCCATGAGCATTCCATCGTTTACGAAATCGCCAGTCGTCCTAGTATGGCCTTCGCGAAATCGCGTTGCATTGTCCCCTCGCCCCCGAATTGCTTGCGCCAAAAATGTTCGACCTGCCCCACACTCAATCGCAAGCAATTTGGGGGAGAGGGGCAGGGGTGAGGGGGCAATGCGGCGGAATGAACGTCGAATAAATCATCACGCTGCCGGCCTTCAGATTTCCCGCACGCTTGTCCGAGCACTGTTTGGAGCCATAGTGCTACTGACCCATTTGCCGGCGTTGACTGCCCAAGAACCGGAGCGTCGATCGAACGTGGCAATGCTCAATTTGCGGCAGGGCGACTTCCTCTCCGGCGAACTGACAAACTCCGCACGGCCAAATGTGGTGAGTTGGCAGTCGGGAAGTTTCACTCAGCCGTTTGAATTTCCGTTGGACAAAATTAATGCCTTGCATTTTTCGGCGGCGTTTGCACAACCGTCGGGCGAGTATTGCTTCGAGTTGGCGGACGACGACATGTTATTTGGTTCGCTGCTGGGTGTGTCCGACGACGAAGTGCAATTGGAGGCTGTGCCATTTGGACGATTACACGTCGCCAGGACTTCGATTCGCCGGTTTTATCGTTGGCGAGGAGCCGACGTCATTTATCTCGGACCGAATGGACTTGTGGGATGGAAGGAAGTGATTGCCGACAAGAAGTCCTGGCTTGAAGAGAATGGTCATCCGTTTACGGATAAGCCATGGACTTCCATTTATGGCGACTTAGGTCTCCCAGCTCAGGCCGCCATCGAGTTCGAGCTCTCATGGAAGAATAAGCCAGACTTTGTGTTCGCCCTGGGCGTCAAGGACGATGACAAGATTATCACTCGGCAAGCGTTTCACTTTGAGGTTTGGGACGACGAATTGATTATACAGATGGAATTGAATCGCGCAGCGGACGTCGCTTCGTTACAGAAGCTCCCTGCAGGCGCGGGCCGAACCCACCTGGTGGCATATCTCGACCAGGAGAAAGGCCGACTGATGGTGTTCTCGCCGGCTGGAGTGCCGCTAGCGGATCTCAACATCGCTGCCGAAAAGCCGCAAGTTCATCAGGGATTCCGCTTGACCAACAAACGAGGGGATGTACGGCTCGAACGATTGCGGATCCTCCGCTGGAATGGCATGCCGCCGCGCACCGTACCAAGGGATGAGGCATGCTTGAATTACACCGACGGCACTACCACATATGGCCGGATCGTCAGTTTCGACCCGATCGAAAAACATTTTACGATTCGCACCGAGACAAACGAGATTCGTGTCGCCGCGGCCGACGTCGCTAGCGTCCATCTCTCACCACCGAAGGAAACGTCGTCTCCAACGATGCGCGCAGTGTGTCAGGAC
>JANNPR010001273.1:0-2896 GCA_031400345.1 Planctomycetota bacterium
CTTTGTGCAATGACAAAAGTTTGGTCGTTTCGGTTACGTCATCAAAGTGTCCATTCCCCAGTCCTCGGTATAGCATGACTAGGCTTTCCTGGTTGATGAGCACGTCCATGCAGCCATCGCGATTGTAATCGACCAGGTAGGCCCCGCCGCCCTCCATTGCCCGGTTATCCGGTTGCCAAGTGTCTCCCAGGCGATGGACCGCCAAGCCATGCTCTGAGGCGACTTCCGTCATCAACGATCCTTCGGATTCGGCCGTTTGAATCTGCCGCACGGAACAGCGCTCGAGCCAATGTCCATCCGCATAAGCTTCTTCGGAGGGGTCACGAACCTCTATATCTAATATGGCGGTCAGTTCTCGCCGACTACCGTTCTCTTGAACTAACCACAATCGCGCAAGGCAACTTGCTTCCCAGCTTCCGTCCCACTGTCGAGCGTTCTTCGGACGCAAGTTCATCAAGGAGATTTTGCCCTTGGGCGTCGCCGGAAATTGGCCGACAACGTCCTGCCAATGTGCGGCAAACTCGGCGACTGGGCCAACGAGATAATCCGACTCGTTGCCTGCCAATCGACTCACTTCAAAATGACTCCCAGCCAGGTGCACGACAGGTTTTGCACCTGGAAACCGTCCGACGAATGGGTCGCTGACGAAATGGCCCCACGCCGACGGCTCATTTGTGGCAATCGCCTTTGCCAACGCCTTAAAGCCGTACTCCACCAAAATATTACCGCGGTGCTCGATTTCCCAAAGGTCGTGACGCTGTTCCTCGCTCATGAGTGGCTCGTGCTCATGAGCCGCTCTTGGAGATTTGTTTGGGGTTGACGTTGGAGTGGCGCTGACCGATGTCCGTTCGCTACCCTGCCATGAGCGGTAAAGCTTAGTGCCAGCGGTGAGTGCCCAACAAAGGCCACTACCGGCAATGACGGTGACGATAACCACGGGTCGCAGGTTCATCGGCAAGACCCGATCCAGAAAGAAGATGTGAAAATCACTTCTTGATGAGTATCGAACAGGCCCGATCGTATCTGACTAACTCATTTTTTTCAAGTTCGCGGCGTCTAGTGTCGCCTATCGCGCCGCGAAAGGCAACCATTCTTGGAAACGGTCAACTTCTCGATGAAATGGTTGACGTACTATAAATTCCAAAGACAATATCCGATGCATGTCGCGGGATCGTTCTGCTGATTCCAATCTTTTCGATGTGGAAATGATCCATGAAGTACGCTAGGAATGTCCTTTGCGCATTGTCCCTACTGGTTGCTTGCTTGATTCAGGGCGCCTTGGCAGAGGATCGCTTGGACGGTAGGCCGTTGCATAAGTTCTTGCCCATCGAAGACAAATCCGGTGTCTCGCTGGCGTACCTTTGGCTGGACATTGCGGAGGAAGCTACGGCGCGTGATGTCGAGGCGTATGGAGCGCGGCCAACAATTGTGTCGAGGACCCTGGCGATCTGGGCAACTGCGATGTACGACGCCTGGGCTGCCTTTGACGATCGCGCGGTTGGCTCGCGCTATGGCGGCAGTCTGCGTCGTCCTATCGCCGAGCGGACGATCGAGAACAAGAACGTCGCCATCAGTTACGCCTCATACCAAGCACTTGCGTTTGTCTATCCAGAATCCAAAGAGTGGCTCGCAGGTGAGATGAAGAAGTTGGACTTCGATCCGGATATCGTCTCGACGGATACAAGCACGCCGGAAGGCATAGGAAACTTGGCGGCGCAGGCGGTGATCGAATATCGCAAGGACGATGGGGCCAATCAGCTTGGCAACGAAATCGGTGGAGATGGCACGCCATATTCGGACTATACCTATTATCGACCGGTAAATCCTCCAGACCGAATCATCGACCCCGACCGCTGGCAGCCGATTGCGTTCACCCTGGCGGACGGCAAGAAAATCACACCGGGGTTTCTAACTCCCCACTGGTATCGAGTGAAGCCGTTTGTCCTAAAGAGTAGTGCGCAATTTCGTCCTGGACCGCCCCCGACGACAACGGAAAATCCCGAGGTGTTGAAAAAGGAAATCGACGAGGTGCTGGCCTATAACGCGAATCTCACGAACGAGCAAAAGGCGATTGTGGAATTTATGCGCGATGGGCCTAAGTCAACAGGGCAAAGCGGGCACTGGCTACGATTCGCGCAGGATATATCGCGCCGAGACAAGTATGATCTCGACCGGGACGTCAAGCTCTATTTTGCCGTGGCCAACGTCGCCTTTGATGCCTTCATCTCTTGCTGGGAGACGAAGCGCTTCTATGACTCGTCTCGCCCGTGGACGCTGATCCATCACTGCTATCAAGGCAAGATGATTACGGGGTGGGCCGGCGCGGACGGCGGAGTGAAGAAGATGTTTGGTGAAGAATGGCATCCGTATTCACCGCAGTCATTCGTCACGCCTCCCTTTCCGGGTTACACGAGTGGACACGCCACCGTAAGCGGAGCGTGCTCCAAGACGTTGGAGTTGATCACGGGCACCGGCCAGTACGGCTTCGTCGAACGTCGCCGACATTGTGAATTGACGGAGAAAAACGCCGGCACGTTTGTGACGCTCGATTTGCGTACTTGGGCTCAGACGGCCGAAATGGCTGCGGTTTCACGCGCGATCGGTGGATATCATATTCCCATTGATAACAATATTGGTCTGCGCGTGGGCAGAGAAATAGCTCAGTGGAGTTGGCCGAAATACCAGGCCTATTTCGATGGCACCGCGAACATCGAAAACGCTGCTTCTCCACGCTAGAACATTATGATGAGGGTTGCATTTATCCTATTTTTGTTCCTCGACAGAATTGCGACAGCGTTGTGCTTGTAAGCAGGATGGACGTTCCTGTATTCGGGGCGAAGCCCCAGCAGATCATCCAGCCCAGTGCGGCGCTCGCGGCTGACGCCGCGATCTTGCA
>JANNPR010001312.1:0-1481 GCA_031400345.1 Planctomycetota bacterium
CTGGTGTTGCTAGCACCAGAGCGCGGAACTTCACGAAGTCCCCCGTGGCGATCTCGCCCTCGATGGTGATGCCAGCGAGTGGCTTTCCTCTCGGCGACATTGCAAGTCGAATGTCGGCTGCAGTTGTCTCAATTGGTACAGCAAGCAGGCCGAGAACTAACACGCAATACTTCAGATGTGACCTCATGTGCCGCCTCCTACGCGCCTTCATCTGTCGGTTCTGACGTCATCGCCGTCGAGCCGATGCGAGGAATCACGACCGGCCTGACGCGAGCCTTCACCGACGGCCGCTTATGATCGCACCAGCGACTAAACCAGACTTAAAGGCAAGAGAAATAAATTCCGATGCCAATGAGAAAAATAATGAAGGAAACAAGCCCAAGCATAAACCTCGTAGGGCCCAACGTTCCCAGTAATCGGCGCGCGCCCACAAGGCTGCGCATGGCACTGTGCCTCCGCGCGCGTCAGCGTTAACTGGGGGGGGGGCCGTCACAGTTCGGCACCTCACGACTCATATGCTTCACTTGGTGGAATGCTTCATCTTTTCGGCCCACTCTATCGACAGACGCTGAGCCTCAGCAAGCTGCTCTGGCGTCAAACGCTTCTCTACTAGATCACGCGCTTTAGCATAGGCTGGATTTTTTGATGCAGCGAGATTCAACCAAGCATACGACCACGCAGAATTTTTCGGGACCAACTGTCCTTGGAAATAAAGTAGCCCTAGGTAATGCTGTGCATCTGGGCTACCAAGCCATGCGGCGTCCTCAAAAAGCCTTATGGCTTTCGTGCCGTCCTTCGCAACCTGCCAACCTTGCTCATACATCATTCCGAGGCGAAAAACAGCAAATGGATGGCGTTTTTCGGAGGCGCGCGAATACCATTCAAATGCTCGCGCGTAATCTTTGCGCTGTTCGAAGAGACCACCCAGTTCGTTCATCGCTAGTGCTGAGCCTCTCAAAGCGGCTTTTTCGTACCAGCGAATGGCGGCATCGTCGTCGCGCGGGATCCCAAGGCCATACATGTATGCGAACGCGACTGACTCTTGCGCTTGCAGGTTACCTCGCTCGGCCTTTTCCAAGTTCTCTCGAAACAACAGGGCGTGAATGTCGTCTGGTTTGCTTTGAGCTACCACAATGCCCGACATAAGTAGCAGAAAGATCACGCACGTAACGCGAAGAGCGCTGGTTTTTATCATGGGCGGCAATAGTTTTGCAGCGTGCGGTTAGCCGTCACGCTTTTCATGAGGCAATGCGTTTGCAGCAAAAATAGCCTCGACGAGGCTACCCTTTGCCACAGGTGTGCGCACGATGGAGATGTCGAGGACTTCTGCTACGAATTGGAGAGGGATGGATCCGGGAAACCAGCACTCAACCTCAGGCACCCAGAGCTTGCCTTGGCCACCACTTGCGAACGCAGATGACGCAGGAATGAGGCAATGGAACAACTCGGCAGTCATAAACAAGATCGCAATCCGGTCACCA
>JANNPR010000003.1:0-3505 GCA_031400345.1 Planctomycetota bacterium
TGACTTATCGCGAGCCAAGGTCCAGCGCTACCAGAATCAGACGGACAAGCGTGCTCGTTACCGTCCGCCAAACCCCGACAAAAAACCATTAGGTGATCCCACCGTGCGCAAACTAACCGCCGAGGAACGAATCAGGCTCGAAAAACAACGGCTCGAAACAGCCGCCTAAAATGCTTCACAGCGTTGCCCGTTGGGGTTGACGAATCATTTATTTCGTTTCCCAGGGTAGCCGCTAAGCGCGGCAACCCTGGGCTAAGGGACGCAGCCCCCTTGGGGCAGAAGATTTTGGGAACAGAATTTGGGTAAAAGGTCGGCAATCCTGGCGTTAGATAATGCGCACGTCAGTCCCACCACTACAATTCGGATTCCGATTCTGGCGCTTTCGGCGAATAGTCGTCTACCACTGGGGTATCGGGCTCCACTTTTTCGCCGGTCCGATCTGTCAGGATCTGGCTGCGTTTGTCTAGTTTGGCTCGATGCAAAAGCGACCGACTCATCACGTCCTTGTACTCTTCTTCGTCGCGAGGTGGCGGCCCGATTGCACCCAGGTCCAATGGATTGTATTGAATTTCGTATTGATGCTTGGCGATCGATAGCATGTTGCCAGGTTCCAATCGACAGCGAGTTACCTTTAGATTATTGACTTTGGTACCGTTACGACTGTTCAAGTCCTTGATGTACCAATAGCCATCTTCGATCCGCAGCTGACAGTGGTGTGCCGAGACATTGGCAAAGCGCAAGATGACATCACAGCTCTCGCGGCGGCCCACAAGCAACTTTTGCTTTAATAACGGGATGGGGTCGCCACCACCTACCGGAATTAGCTTGCCGTACATGTGTGTCTCGCTTGTGTCGCACCGAAGAGCATTCTATTATGCCCAGCAAGTCTATCGTTGGTGGAATCTACCAGCTTAATAGCCAGCGTCTGACAGTCTAAGTGAGTACTTCTGTGTCGTCAACATTTACCAGCCCCCATCCGCAATCGCCTCCATATGATTGGAAATCCGCCGGATTGCGCTATTACGCCTACAACTTTTTCCTGAAGTGCAAGTTTGGACGGCGCGTACAAAAAGTCAGTGTGGACGCGGGATTTACTTGCCCCAACGTGGATGGAACTGTCGCCATCGGTGGTTGCACATTTTGCGACAACCGCAGTTTCAGTCCTAGTCGACGACTACCTCGACAGACCATCAGCGAGCAGATAGATGAAGGAATCCGTCGGCTAAAGCGCCGCTACGATTGCGATGATTTCATCGCGTACTTTCAACCTGCGACGAACACCTATGCGCCCGTACCTCGTTTGCGATCCGTGTACGAGCAGGCGCTAAGTCATGACAAAGTTGTCGGCTTAGCCATCGGTACCAGGCCTGACTGCGTTCCACCGGACGTCATTGATTTGCTAACTGAAATTGCATCGAAGCATTACCTGTGTGTCGAGTACGGATTACAAACGATGCATAATCGGTCTTTGGACTGGATGAATCGTGGGCACCACTATGACGTATTTCTGGATGCCATCGAACGGAGCCGAGGAAGAGGGTTCGAGATCTGCGTACATGTGATACTGGGTCTGCCAGGCGAGTCACATGAAGACATGCTGGCAACCATCCACGAACTGGCTCGCCTGCAAGTGGACGCGGTAAAGATCCATAATCTTTACGCAGTTAAGCGAACGCCATTAGCAGATCAAGTTGCCAACGGGGAAGTTCGGCTGATGGAGAGAGATGACTACATTCGAACATTGGTTGATTGTTTGGAGGTTCTGCCCGCTTCCACGATCGTGGAAAGGGTTAGCGGCGACGCACCACCCGATTATTTCATCGGTCCTTCTTGGTGTCTCGATAAACCGGCACTTAGATTGGCTCTGAGTCGCGAACTTGAGCGTCGCGATACACGTCAGGGTTTGAAGCACGTCGTTCGTGTTTAGCAAATGGAATATCCGGAAGGGATTCTTTGTTGAACGCCCCGCATAGCGCAGCCGAGGAGGCCCCGCACAATCTCAAGTCATGGTGGAGCGGACCATGTGGCGTACGCGACGTGCTTGCCATGGCGTTACCGCTCATTATTTCTACGGGGTCATGGTCGATTCAATTATTTGTCGACCGAATGTTTCTTTTCTGGTATTCCGATGTCGCAATGTCTGCGGCTATGCCCGCTGGAACTTGGTATTGGACGGCGATTTGTTTTCCACTGGGTATTGCCGGTTATGTAAACACATTCGTTGCTCAATACTTTGGCGCTAACCGTCCGGAGCGAATTGGACAGGTGACGTGGCAAGGGATTTGGATTGGGGTTTTCACGACGCCCCTATTCTTAGCACTGATTCCGTTCGGGAAATACTTGTTTAGTTTGTCTGGGCACGATGCTCAGTTAGCGCACAACGAGACGGTGTACTTCCAGACGTTGATGTTCGGAGCCGGGGGAGCCGTGATTGCGGCAGCCCAGTCTGCTTTTTTCTCCGGTCGAGGTGCCACTCGGACCGTCATGTTTTCTGATGTGATAGCCACCCTTGTCAATGTCGTGTTCGATTACTTATGGATTTTTGGAAAAGCGGGTTTTCCCGAGTTCGGAATCACGGGCGCCGCCTGGGCAACGAACTTAGCACAGTGGATCAAAGTTCTGTACTTGGCCTGGGTAATGGCCAGACCGGCGACGGTCGTAGAGTTTCATTTGGCACGAACATGGCGTCCGGACTGGCCACTAATTCGCCGCTTGTTTTATTTCGGCGGTGCGAGCGGACTTGAATTTGTCATCGAAGCTGCTGCCTTCGGTGCCCTGACCTTGCTAATGGGACGGCTAGGAGCGCACGCACTGACGGCGAGTACGCTCGCCCTGAACGTCAACATGGTGGCATTCATACCGATGATGGGCGTTGCAATCGCAACCTCTGTTATGGTCGGTCAACAACTCACTCAAGGCCGACCCGACTTGGCGGCCAAGGCGACCTGGACGTCGTTGGGACTATCGCTGCTTTATACTTCGCTGTTCGCGACGTTGTACATTTTCGCACCCGATTTGTTCTTGATGGGCCATGCTGCAGGAGCGGATCCTGAGCAATTTTCGCGAGTACGAGACTTGACGATTCTCTTGCTACGTTTCGTTGCGGCCTATTGCTTATTCGACGGCGCCAATTTGGTGTTAGCCGGTGCAATTAAAGGCGCCGGAGATACATGGTTTGTGCTTCGGGTAACCATTATTATCTCAATCGCCGGAGTGTTGGCATGTTGGTTCGGGCAATCTTTAGGCGTCATGTGGTGGTGGTTTGTGGTAACCGTTTGGGTTTGGGCCCGAGGCGTGATCTTCCTGCTTCGATTCCTGCAAGGAAAATGGAAGTCGATGAGAGTGATAGAACAAGTCCCCGAATCAAGCTTCCGCCCTCCGTCGACCTCGGCGGGGGGCTCATAGAGAACGTCCGTATCGAATGGTTATGGGCGTACACCGCGTGCAACCTAAGAAATCTCTTAAATCAACAACCTGCTAGCCGGGCGAGGTCCAAGCGGCGCTG